>JAEZHX010000142.1 GCA_023436765.1 Bacillota bacterium | reverse complement strand
TGGATTAATCTGCTTATGTCGCGAAAGTGACAGTAATACTAAACAACGGGTTTAGTATCATTAAAAATAATACTTGCAAGTTTGCATACATTTTTGTATAATAGTCCATGCTGTTATTAATACATGGACAGCTTTTACTATATTGGAAAGGTTGTGATGTTAGGGTTGGAAAAAAAGCTCACTTTGTATGGCTTTAACAACCTCACAAAGACACTTAGCTTCAACATATATGATGTATGCTATGCGAAAAGTGAGAGGGAACAGAAGGATTATATCGCGTATATTGACGAGCAGTATAATTCAGAGAGATTAACAAATATTCTAGTGAATGTTACCGAGATGATCGGAGCACATATTCTCAATATATCCAAGCAGGACTATGAACCCCAGGGAGCATCCGTAAATATTTTGATTGCTGAGGGTTCCTTATCCTCTGAACATATCGATGAATCCTGTAATCAGGGGATAAACATCTTAAGCCAGAGGGACTCCGTTCATGCTCACCTGGATAAGAGTCATGTTACTGTGCATACCTTTCCCGAACATCATCCTGATAATTCTATTTCTACCTTTCGTGTGGATATCGATGTATCCACCTGCGGTGAGATTTCCCCGCTGAATGCCCTGGATTACCTGATCGGAAGCTTTGATTCCGATATTATTACGATAGATTACCGTGTCAGAGGCTTTACTAGAGACCTCCATGGTATGAAGTATTTTATCGATCATGATATTACCTCCATTCAGGATTATATCGATGATAAGACCCTGACCAGATATGATGCGATTGATGTCAATGTATATCAATCGAATATTTTCCATACCAAAATGCTGATTAAGGAGATCGAGCTTCAGCACTATCTTTTTAATACCGATGTTTATGAGCTGCCGCCGAAGCAGCGACTGGAAATCACAAACAGCCTAAGAAAAGAAATGATCGAGATTTTTAGCGGAATGAATATTTATTAGTACTGAACTTGGAGGTACAGATGGAATATACACAACAAAATTCACCTTTACATGAAGCTTTATTAAAGCATAAAAAGGATCGGGTCGTTCATTTTGATGTTCCGGGCCATAAGGGTGGAAGGGGAAACCCGGAGCTGACACAGTTTTTAGGCGCAGATTGCCTGAAGGTTGATGTTAACTCCATGAAGCCCCTGGACAATTTGATCCACCCGACATCAGTCATTAAAGCTGCAGAGGAACTGGCCGCTGAGGCGTTCGGTGCAGAAGCAGCTTTTTTTATGGTAAATGGTACCACCGCTGCGGTTCAGGCCATGATCATGTCCACCTGTAAGGCTGGAGAAAAGATCATTCTTCCAAGGAATGTTCATCGCAGTTCAATTAATGCTCTAGTGGTGAATGGAGCTGTACCGGTCTATGTGAATCCCGGTGTCAGCCATGAGCTGGGCATTCCGCTTGGAATGAGTGTTAATAATATTGAAGAAGCGATCAAACAGAATCCTGAGGCCAAGGCTATTTTAGTGAATAACCCGACCTATTACGGGATTTGTTCTAATTTACGGGAAATTGTTAAGCTTGCTCACAGGCACGGAATGCGTGTCCTGGTGGATGAAGCACACGGTGCACATTTTTATTTTGGCGAAGAGCTTCCGGTCAGTGCGATGGCAGCCGGTGCGGATATGGCGGCAGTGAGCATGCATAAGACCGGCGGATCACTGACACAAAGCTCCTTCCTGCTCTGCAGCAACGGGGTGGATACCGGTTATGTCAGACAGATCATCAACCTGACTCAGACAACCAGCGGTTCCTATCTTCTGATGTCCTCCTTGGATCTCGCCAGGAAGCATATGGTACTCCATGGTAAGGAAATCGTCTCTAAGACCCTTGAGCTGGCAGAATATGCGAGAAAAGAGATCAATAAGATCGGTGGTTATTATGCTTTCTCCAAGGAGCTGGTCAATGGGGACACCATTTTCGATTTTGACCGGACGAAGCTCTCTGTAAATACAGTGGAGATCGGGCTGGCAGGAATAGAAATTTTCGATCTCTTACAGGAGGAATATGATATCCAAATAGAATTCGGTGATATCGGCAATTTCCTGGCTGTTGTCTCAGCCGGAGATCGTGCATTTGAGATAGAGAGGCTTGTATCCTCCTTGGCAGAAATCAAGAGAATCTACGGTAAGGATAAGGTGGGCATGCTGAATCATGAATATATTGATCCCGATGTCGCCTTGACACCTCAGAAGGCATTTTACAGTGATAAGAAGTCAGTCCTCCTTAAGGAAGGCATCCATCATATCTCAGGGGAATTCGTGATGTGCTATCCGCCCGGAATACCGATTCTGGCACCGGGGGAACGTATCACAGAGGAGATTATTGATTATATCATTTACGCGAAAGCAAAAGGCAGTGTATTGACCGGTCCTAAGGATATGAAGGTAGAGCATATCAATATCGTGGACTTTTAGACAAGAACTCGAATGATCATAAGTATAAATCCTGCTTATGGTTATACCGGGACCTTGGATCAGTAAACATAGAAAGGTTGGTGTACTGAATGGAGTTATGGTATACGGAGCAGCATACGGAGCATGTCAGGTTTTCTATGAAGGTGAAGGAGCAGCTGTTCAATAAACAGAGCGATTATCAGCATGTGGCGGTTCTTGACACGGAGGAATTCGGCAGGGTTTTGACCCTGGACGGTTATCTGATGATTACCGAGAAGGATGAATTCATCTATCATGACATGATTGTTCATGTGCCCATGGCAACTAATCTAGATATTAAGAAGGTACTGGTCATCGGAGCCGGAGACGGCGGTTCCATCCGTGAGCTGACCAGATATCCGGGAATCGAACTGATCGATATGGTTGAAATCGATCAGATGGTGGTGGAGGTCTGTAAGAAATATATTCCTCAGACTGCCTGTAAGCTTGATGATCCGAGAGTTCATATCTATTATGAGGATGGTCTGAAATTTGTTCGCCGTAAAGTGAATGAATATGATCTGATCATCGTGGATTCCACGGATCCCTTCGGACCCGGAGAAGGCTTATTTACGAAGGAATTCTACGGTAATTGCTATAAGGCCTTGACGGATAAGGGGATATTGGTAAACCAGCATGAAAGCACCTATTATGATGAGTATGTAGAGGCTATGAAAAGGGCTCATTCCAGGATTAAGGAGATCTTCCCGATCGCTAAGGTGTACCAGGCACATATTCCGACTTATCCTTCCGGACACTGGCTTTTTGGCTTTGCGTCCAAGCATTATGATCCGCTAAAGGATCTTAACGAAGAGGAATGGAATTCCCTCGGGATCAAGACGAAATACTATAACACCAAGCTTCATCAGGGAGCCTTCGCACTCCCGAACTATGTAAAGGAGCATTTGAACGAATATGAATAGAAATGTCCATACGTTTATCGGCTGTGACCGGGAGTATGAGGATAGTGATATCGTACTGTTCGGTGCGCCCTTCGATGGGACAACCTCCTATCGCCCGGGCACCAGATTCGCCAGTGCGGCAATCAGGAATGAAAGCTATGGGATTGAAACCTATAGCCCCTATTTGGACAAGGATTTGACGGATATCAGAGTCTTTGATGCCGGTGACCTGGAATTCGGCTTCGGAAATACAGAGAGGGTATTAAAGACCATAGAGGAGATGACGGAGAAGATATTATCGGACGGGAAGAAGCCTCTGATGATCGGAGGAGAGCATCTGGTCACTCTGGGAAGTGTCAGGGCTGCGCTTACGAAATATCCTGAGCTTCACATGCTTCATTTTGATGCTCATACAGATCTACGTGAGGATTATCTCGGTGAACCCCTGTCCCATGCCAGTGTCATGAAAAGATGCTGGGATCTGATCGGGGACGGGAAGATCTATCAGTTCGGTATCAGGAGTGGTGAAAGAGAGGAATTCCTATGGGCGAAGGAGCATACCTTCCTGCAGAAATTCAACCTGGACCATCTGGAGGAGGCAATCGATGCCCTGAAGGGAAAGCCGGTGTATCTGACCATTGATCTGGATGTTCTGGATCCTTCCGTATTTCCCGGAACAGGGACACCGGAAGCAGGCGGAATCACCTATATGGAACTGATTCAGGCATTAAACCGGGTGTTTACACTAAATATCGTAGCAGCGGACATGAATGAACTGTCACCAGTCTATGACCAGAGCGGTTCCTCAACGGCGCTGGCTTGTAAGCTGCTTCGTGAGCTGCTGCTGCAGCTGTAAACGGTTGTTCAAATGATTGGTATTTATAGTTAAAAAGGGTGTTGCGCATGAGCAATGTTCTGAATCACCATTACATGAATGGAAGGGTACAAATTGATGATGTATCAATCTTGAAGAGGGTTTATGGCACCCTATCAATCTTATATTTATCATCATAAATGGGAAAAACTATACAACAGGATAGGACTTAACCCGGCATAGGATAAGGAGGAATTATTATGGCAAAGGCTTTAATTATCGGAGCTGGCGGAGTAGCCAGCGTAGTGGCACATAAATGCTGTCAGGTACCGGAGGTATTTGAAGAGCTCTGTATCGCCAGCAGAACATTATCAAAGTGTGAGAATTTGAAGGAGAAGCTAGATCAATACACCCTGCAGCTGAGTAAGGATAATCAGAAGGCAAGAACTATGGTTTCTGTAGCAAGAGTGGATGCTGACAGGACAGAAGAGGTGATTGAGCTGATTGAGAGGGTGAAGCCGAATATTGTTATCAATGTGGCATTACCTTATCAGGATCTGACCATTATGGAGGCTTGCCTGGCCACAAAGGTGGATTATCTGGATACGGCTAATTATGAGCCGATCGATACCGCAAAATTTGAATACAAATGGCAATGGGCTTATAAGGAGCTGTTTGAAAAGGCAGGTATTACGGCAGTATTAGGCTGCGGCTTCGACCCCGGTGTTACCGGAGTGTTCTCGGCCCATGCCCTGAAGCATCATTTTGACGAAATTCATACGATTGATATTCTGGATGCGAATGCCGGAGATCACGGCTATCCTTTCGCTACGAATTTTAATCCCGAGATCAATATCCGTGAGGTGACTGCTCCTGGCAGTTACTTTGAAGACGGTAAATTCATTGAGACGGAGCCGATGTCCATAAAGAGAGTTTATAATTTTCCTGAAATCGGTCCGAAGGACATGTATCTGCTCCACCATGAGGAGATGGAGTCCTTGGCAATTAATATCCCCGGAGTGAAGAAGATCCGTTTCTTCATGACCTTCTCCGAGCGTTATCTGACACATTTGAGAGTTCTTGAAAATGTAGGCATGACCTCAATTGAACCGATTGATTATAATGGACTGAAGATTGTTCCCCTACAGTTTCTGAAGGCCGTGCTTCCGGACCCTGCTTCCTTAGGTCCGAGAACAAAAGGAAAGACCAATATCGGCTGTATCTATACCGGCTTAAAGGACGGCAAAGAGAAGCAGTATTATGTATATAATGTTTGTGACCATGAGGAATGCTACCGTGAAGTGGGTTCTCAGGCAATTTCTTATACCACCGGTGTTCCTGCGATGATCGGAGCGATGATGGTACTGACCAATAAGTGGAAGAAGGCCGGAGTCCATAATGTGGAGGAATTCGATCCGGATCCGTTCATGGATGCCCTTAATAAATACGGTCTTCCCTGGCAGGAAAGCTTTACACCCGATATGGTGGAGTAAGAAGCTTTAGCATTAGAAATTATCCGGAAGAAATGACATAACTACAGCCGCTCACTTAAGCGGCTGTTTCAGTAAGTATCATAAATACAAACCATGGCATCCATGAAAGGAGAAGCCTATGAAGTATGATTTCACCAAGGTTCCAACCCCCTCTTATGTGGTTGATGAACAATTACTTATTCATAATTTATCCATTTTACGATCCGTTATGGACAGGACCGGCTGCGAGATCCTTTTAGCACAAAAGGCCTTCGCCATGTATGCGGTCTATCCGCTGATCGGCAAATACTTGAGTGGTACCACAGCCAGTTCCCTGTTCGAGGCCAGGCTTGGCCATGAAGAGATGGGGAAGGAGGTTCATATCTTTTCCCCTGCCTATAAGGAGGAGGAATTCGATGAGCTACTGTCCCTCTGTGACCATATTGTATTCAATTCCATAGCGCAATGGAACAAATTTAAGGATAGGGTTTTTGAATATAATCGGGTACAGGAGGCATCAGATACGAAGATAAACCGTAGGGTATCCTGCGGATTACGAATCAATCCGGAGTACTCCGAAATCGAGACAGATATGTATAATCCGTGCTTTGAGGGGTCCCGTTTCGGAGTTACCTTAAAGCAGCTTCAGGGTGAGGATCTGACCGGTCTGGAGGGGCTGCATTTCCATACAATGTGCCAACAGAACTCCGATGTTCTGGAGAGAACCATAAAGGTTGTGGAAGAGAAGTTCGGAAAATATCTCATTGGAATGAAGTGGTTGAATTTTGGAGGCGGACATCATATTACCAGGGAGGATTATGACACCGACACCCTGATCCGCAGTATCAACCATATGAAGGATGCCTACGGTGTTCAGGTGTATCTGGAGCCGGGGGAAGCGGTGGCTCTGAATACCGGCTGGCTGGTCAGCTCTGTTCTGGAGTTGATGGAGAATGGAATGCAGCTTGCCATCCTGGATACCTCTGCTACCTGTCATATGCCCGATGTTCTGGAGATGCCCTACCGACCGAATATCATAGGCTCAGGTAAGTCAGGAGCGTATCCGAATACCTACCGCCTTGGTGGCCCCACCTGCCTGGCGGGGGATGTTATTGGTGATTACTCCTTTCCGGAGCCGCTTAGGATTGGTGACAAGCTGATCTTCTGTGATATGGCGATCTATTCTATGGTGAAGAATAATACCTTCAACGGGATAAAGCTACCTTCGATCTATCTGAGGGAGGAAGACGGGGAGCTAAAGAAGATCAAGGAATTCGGTTACGAGGATTTTAAGGGAAGATTGTCATAATGAGTGAAGGCATCCAGTGCTTTTCAACCAGTTTTGGTTAATGAAAAGCATAGGATGCCTTCATCTTATAAAGGTTTTTTAGTTCTGCTGTAAAACATGAATAATCCGTAACTTTTACAATAAATTTTATTAAAAGAAACGGATGGGATGATTTTATGTTGAAGAAGAAGCTGAGAGCAATTATTCCCTGTTTAGTGATCCTGGCCCTTTTTGCCGGTTACAATTATAATTCTCTTAAGACCTATTATGATGAAATTCTTGATTATTCCGGATTGGAGACGGAGAACTTTGATGCGGAGCTTCGTAATGAGAATAATAGGTTCAGTCAAAGCGAGCAGGAATATAAGAATATGCTTGAGCCATCAGAGACAAAGGAGAAACCGGAAAGTACCGTAGAAGCGCCTGAGGATATCAAGCTCCGTGCAACTTCAGCACTTTTACTCGATGCAGAGAATAACAGAGTATTATATGAGGAACATGGTTATGACAGATTGCCGATGGCCAGTACTACTAAAATCATGACTTGCATCGTTACACTGGAAAATGCGGACTTAGGCGATATCGTTACGGTATCTTCCCATGCTGCCAGGCAGCCGGATGTCCAATTGGGCATCAGAACCGGTGAAAAATACTATCTTCGTGATCTGATCTATTCCCTGATGCTGGAGAGCCATAATGATTGTGCAGTTGCGATCGCTGAGCATGTGGGAGGCTCAGTGGAGGGCTTTGCGACAATGATGAATGATAAAGCCAGATCCCTTGAATGCTACGACACGAATTTTGTAACACCGAACGGACTGGATGCCGAAGGGCATTATACGACAGCCAGGGATTTGGCTGTGATTGCCAGTTATGCGATTCAAAATGAGCAGTTTATTAAGATAACAAATACTGCCTCCCATCAATTCAAAGAACTGATTAACGGAAGGAGTTTTTCGGTCTCCAATAAAAATAGATTTCTGTATATGATGGATGGAGCCATCGGCATAAAAACCGGTTTCACAGGCAAAGCGGGGTATTGCTTTGTCGGAGCCGTCAAACGCCTGGACCGCACTCTGATATCCGTCGTTTTGGGCTGCGGATGGCCACCGAATAAGAGCTTAAAATGGGTTGATACCAAGAAGCTGATGAATTATGGGATAGAAAACTACGAGAAGAGACAGATTTATGAAGAGGTAACGCTTAAGCCCGTGCCGGTGAAGGACGGTCAGAAGAAGCTGCAGCCACTTAGTCTGGATGGTAATCTATCCCTTCTGATGAGAAAGGATGAGAAGGTCCGCATAGAATATGAGCTCCCCAAACAGCTTGAGGCCCCGATAAAGGCGGGTACAGTTGCAGGCTATGCAAATTATTATATCAATGATACTTTATATGAAAAGCTTCCAATCTACACCACTGAGGAGATTGCTAAGATTGATTATTCATTCTGTCTTAAGAAAGTCTTTGGTTTATGGAGCGCACAGTACTGAAATAACCAAAGTTCCTTATGAAATGTGATTTGAATCAAAGCAATCTGCTCAGCCTATTGTTATACTATCCAATGTAAGGAAGAATGACAATACGGTAAGATAAATGGAGGAATGAAGATGGGTAAAAGAATAACAGAGTATGTTACCTGGGTAGGCAAGGTAGATTGGGAATTAAAGAACTTTCATGGGCATGAATATTCCACCTGGAGGGGTTCCTCTTATAATTCTTATCTGGTCAGAGATGAGAAGACAGTATTGATCGATACGGTATGGCAACCCTATGATAAAGAATTTGTCTCCAGATTAAAGCAGGAAATTGATCTAAAGGATATTGACTATATCATCATGAACCATAATGAGATTGATCACAGCGGAGCTCTGCCGGAGCTGATGAGGGAGATCCCGGATACCCCAATCTACTGTACGGCAAACGGAGCCAAGATCATCAAAGGACATTATCATAAGGATTGGAATTTTGTAACGGTCAAGACAGGGGATACCTTGCAGATCGGTAAGCATACCCTAACCTTTGTGGAAGCACCGATGCTGCATTGGCCGGATACCATGTTCACCTATATGGACGGAGAGAATATTCTGTTCAGTAATGATGCCTTTGGACAGCATTTTGCTACCGAATCCCTATTTAATGATATGGTGGATACTTCCGAGCTTTTTGAGGAAGCGACGAAATATTATGCGAATATTCTGACCCCCTTCAGTAAGATGGTATCTAAGAAGATCGATGAGGTCCTAAGCCTTCAGCTGCCTGTGTCGATGATCTGCCCGAGTCACGGAGTAATCTGGAAGAATAATCCGCTGCAGATTGTGGAGAAGTATATAAAATGGGCGGGGGATTATCAAGAAAACCAGGTTACCATCATTTATGATACCATGTGGAATACTACTAGAAAGATGGCGGAAGCAATTGCTGATGGGTTGACGAAGGAGAAACCTACACTGACGGTTAAACTATTAAATGCCTCTATGGAGGATAAAAATGATATCATTACAGAGGTTTTCAAATCCAAGGCGGTTCTGATCGGCTCTCCGACAGTCAACAACGGCTATATGCACTCTATTGCAGGACTTCTGGAGATGATAAGAGGTTTGAAATTCAAGAATAAGAAGGCTGCCGCCTTTGGTAGCTACGGTTGGAGCGGTGAAGCTGTGAAGCTCCTGCATGAAGAGCTTAAAAAAGCAGGTTTTGAGATATTGGAGGATGGTTACCGTTCCCTCTGGGTTCCGGAGGAGCCGGAGCTGAAAGCCTTAACGGAATTCGGCAGGGTCCTTGCCGGACAGATTTAATAAAATAATAAAATAATTATAAAATATTTTTAAAAATATGAAACCTTTTCCCAGTTTGAATCGTTTAATAGAGGAAGACATTAACTGCATCTATTAAAGGACGGGGATAAGATGAAAAAAATAGTGATCAGATACCGTTACAGCAAATATAGGAGCTTTACAGGCGGATTACTGTTTGCATTGATATCAGGAGTGTCATTGCTGCTATGTTTCAGCGGAATATCTGAGTATCAGGAAGTTGGAGTTAAGATATTATTACCCTTCATTATCGCGGTAATCAGTATGATTCTAGGCTTTGTCACAATGTTTAGCCACAAATATGTCTCAAACGAGAAGGCCTGAGTATGTATATAAAACATGATAAACGGGGCGGTCGCACTAAAAAATGTGCGTCGCCCCTTTTACGTTAGTGAAATGGTTTATTGATCAAATCCAAAGTACCGCATGCTGTTATTGTAGGAGATATCCTGAACAATTTTTCCGAGTACCTTCATGTCCTTTGGGAATTCTCCGTTCTCAACGATGGAGCCCAGGTTATCGCAGAGGATTCTCCTGAAGTATTCATGCCTGGTATAGGATAGGAAGCTTCTTGAGTCGGTAAGCATACCGACAAAATTACTTAACAGGCTGAGGCTTGACAGGGTTACCATATGCTCCAGCATTCCGGGCTTATGATCATTGAACCACCAGGCAGAGCCATGCTGAAGCTTGCCGATGGCAGAGGAATCCTCAAAACAGCCCATTACCGTATCAATGGCCGTATTATCGGTGGGATTTAAGGAATATAGGATGGTCTTTGGTAGCTGATCTGTGACATCTAGCGCGTTTAAGAAATCAGCCAGCTGAGACGAAGAGGTATTACTGTCATCGATACAGTCAAAGCCCGTATTAATACCGATTTTACGGAAGAAGCGGGTATTATTATCCCTCTTTACACCATAATGAAGCTGCATGACCCAATTCAGACGGTGATATTCCCTACCGACATACAACAGGAAGGCTGTCTTAAATTGCAGTATCTCCGGTCCTGAGGGAAGCTCTCCCGAGAGGCGCTTTTTGAAGATTTTTTCGATCTCTGTTTCTTCCGCAGGGTAGTACATGACAAATTCCATTCCATGATCCGAGATGCAGCAGCCATTCCGATGGAAAAATTCCATCCGATTGGTGAGGGCAGCACAGAGGGACTTATAATCAGTAATATCTATATTACTTGCTTTAGAAAGCTTCTCAAGGTAGTTTATGAAGCCGGGTTTCTCGATGTTCATTGCTTCGTCAGGACGAAAGGCAGGGAGTACCCTTGTCTGAAAGGAGGTATCCTGTGCAATCGCCCTGTGGTATTCCAGAGTATCCGCAGGATCATCCGTCGTGCAGAGTACCTTTACATTGGACATAGTGATCATTCCTTTGGCACTCATTTCAGGCTTCTTAAGCTTAGCATTACAGAAATTCCATGCCTCCTCTGCGGTATTACCGCTTAAGGTGCCTTCATAACCAAAATAACGCTTCAGCTCTAGGTGACTCCAGTGGTAGAGGGGATTACCGATGGCCCGTTCCAATGTTTCGGCCCATTTCTGAAATTTTTCCCGGTCCGAGGCATCGCCTGTTATATACTTTTCATCAATTCCGTTTGTACGCATGAGACGCCATTTATAATGGTCCGCACCGAGCCATACCTGTGTGATAGTTTCAAACCGGATATCCTCTGCGATTTCTCTGGGAACGATATGACAGTGATAATCCACAATGGGCATATCCTTCGCATAATTATGATAAAGCTCTTTTGCAGTATCCGTGGACAATAAAAAGTCCTGATCCATAAACTCTTTCATAGGAACCTCCGTGCAATATTTATTAAGGTACTTTTTGCTATATTATAGTATAGCATCGGACTTATCGTCAAGCTAAGTGAAAGTAACAGTCTGCAGCAAGCCAAAAAATAGATACAGGGAGAACGGACTTGACGAAAACTGGTGCCCATCCTATACTGAGATATGGAAATATTTATAATTAGACAATTCATATAAAGGAGAGATTATAATGGCAAAAGTGATCACGATGGGAGAAATTATGCTCCGGCTATCCACTCACGGTAACCAGAGGATTATCCAGTCCGACAGCTTTGAGGTATGTTATGGTGGAGGAGAGGCAAATGTAGCTGTATCGTTGGCAAACTACGGACATTCGGCTTATTTTGTGACAAAGGTTCCGAAGAATCCGATCGGTGACAGTGCCATTGCGGCATTACGAAAATATAATGTAAACTGTGATTATGTGGCAAGGGGCGGAGAACGCCTCGGGATCTATTTTCTTGAGACCGGTGCGTCCATGAGAGCCTCCAATGTTGTCTACGACAGAGCTTATGCGGCAATCGCTGAAGCAGAGCCTTCTGATTTTAATTTTGATGCAATCTTTGAGGGAGCGGACTGGTTCCATTTTACCGGCATTACTCCTGCAATCAGCGATAAAGCAGCAGTTCTGACCGAGGAAGCCTTAAAGGCAGCGAAACGGAAGAATATCACGGTATCCGTAGACCTTAATTTCCGTAAGAAGCTATGGTCCTCCGAAAAAGCCCAGAGAATCATGACAAACCTGATGCAGTATGTAGATGTCTGCATCGGTAATGAAGAGGATGCTGAGAAGGTATTGGGTTTTAAACCCGGTAAGTCAGATGTGATTACCGGTGATCTGGAACTGGCCGGTTATCAGGACATCTTCGAGCAGATGGTGAAGAGATTCAATTTTAAATATGTCGTAAGCTCCTTAAGGGAAAGCTATTCTGCATCGGATAACGGTTGGTCAGCCTGCATCTATGACGGTAAGGAATTTTATCATTCCAGAAAGTATGATATCCGCATCGTGGACCGTGTCGGCGGCGGGGATGCCTTTGCAGGAGGCTTTATCTGCGGTCTGCTGGATGGGAAGAACATGAAGGATGCCCTGGAATTCGGTGTGGCAGCGTCAGCCCTGAAGCATACCATTCCCGGCGATTTCAACCAGGTGACCAGAGCAGAAGTGGAGCAACTGGTCGGCGGGGATGCCTCCGGAAGAGTGCAGAGATAGTAGTTGAGTATAGGATAATTGTTATATGAATTAGATACCATAGATAGAAGAATAGAACAGAATTGAGAATGATTGCTGATATGTTGAAATTTATCAATAATATCCTGTGATTTATACATTTATTGTCTAATTTTTCAAATTTATATTGTATTTTATCTAGTAAATTGGTATGATGTTAGTAAGATAATTTTTATGTGACTACATGAGATAACTAAGGAGGGTGAGGTTAACATATGATGAAGCCATGGCAACATCTGAAAGGTATAAGCATAAAAGAACTGTATTTAAAAATATTCAGAAGCATCAGGGTCAAGTTGATTTTGTTCTTCCTAGTTCCTGTCATTTTTATTCTAATTCTTGGAAGTGCCGCATACGGCGAATCATCCAAAGCAATCATCAGTACTTTTACGGATTCGACAATCTCCTCCATTAAGAAGACCAGTGAATACTATGAATTAGCATTACAAAGTGTCGAGGATAAGGCTCTGCAGTTTACGTATGATAATACTGCTAAAAACTATTTTAATAAGTATTATGCCGGTGACAAATTAGAAGAGAGTAAAATTTACAAAACCATACGAAGCAATGCAGCTACCATGGTAATTGCGGACCGGTTTATGGAAAATATCACAATCATTACGGATTACGGAATGCCGGTAACAACCTTTGGAATGTTTGATGCCAACATCAACCCCTATCAACAGTATTCTGCACTGGGGGAAGTTGCCAAGCTGAATAACAAGGAAATCATAAACCTCTGGTCCGGCTATCATAATTATCTGGATGAGAACCTTGATATTGCTAAGGATAAATATGCAATTGCACTTACCAGGCTTTATCTGAATTCTGCATCTAAACCGATTGGATATTTTATAACGGACATTTCCATGGATGCAATCTCGAAAGTGATGAGCACCTTGGAGCTTCCCGAAGACAGCAAAGTAGCATTCATCTCCCCGGATGGCAGAGAGATCACACCGGAGGGGGATGCTTTGGCTCCTATCTTTACTTCTGAGATATTTTATACGGAAGCAGTTGCTTCAGAAGAACCTCAGGGAAACAAAATTGTTGATTATAGAGGAAATAAAATGCTTTTTATCTACTCTAAAATCGGGAATACCGGAGCTTTGGTTAGTGCCTTGGTCCCGGAGAGCCATTTGATCAGTAAAGCGGCTTCCATTAAAAAACTTACCATGATCTGGGTATTGATTGCCTGTGCATCCGCAGTAGGAATCGGCATCTATGTGGCATATGGTATCGGTAACGCAATCAAGAGGATGATGAAGGTACTTAAGGCTGCTTCCGGTGGAGATTTAACGGTTTCTGTACATACCAGACGGAAGGACGAATTCGGTATCCTGTCCGATAGCATCAATCACATGATCGGAAACATGAAGGGCTTGATCATAAAAGCTTCCGAGGTCGGAAGAAATGTAGTCGATTCCTCAAAGAATGTAACAGAGAATTCCGAGCTGCTATTAATCTCCTCCAAAGATATTTCTTCTGCAATCAGCGAAATTCAACAGGGAAATGTCCAACAGGCCGAGGATACGGAGCATTGTCTGAAGCTAACGGATGAGTTGGCGGAGCAGATCAATCTGGTTGCTCAGAATTCTAAGGCAATCGAAGAGATCGCATCCAATACGAAGAATGTTGTCAAGGATGGAATCGGCGAGATTGACCAGTTGAATGCCGCTACCAATGAGAATATCAAGGTTACGAATCGTACCATCCGTGAAATTGAAGCACTGGAGAAGGAATCTAAGACAATTACAGCAATCATAGCAGTTATTAATGAAATTGCGGAGCAGACAAATCTGTTATCCTTAAATGCTTCCATTGAAGCAGCCAGAGCAGGGGATGCAGGCCGCGGCTTCGCGGTAGTTGCCGGCGAAATTCGGAACCTATCACAGAAAACTGTAACTGCTGCTTCGGAAATTGAAGATATTATTAAGAAGATTTCCACCAAGACTTCCAGCACGGTATTAGCCGTAAAAGAAGCTGAGGGCGTAACGAAATCCACAGAGGCAAGACTGAATAACGTCGTTAAGCTGTTCCATAATATTAATATCCATGTAGATGATCTGGCATCAAAGCTTAGCAAAATCTCAGACGGTGTTGAGGAGATCAATCACTCCAAGGCTGATACCCTGTCAGCCATTGAGAACATCTCTGCTGTAGCAGAGGAGACCTCCGCAGCTTCCGAAGAAGTGGATGCAACAGCCCAGCAGCAGCTTGATTCAGTAAGAATGCTGAACGATTCTGCTAAGGCCCTGAACAAGGAAGCAGCTAAACTTGAGGCGGCAATCATGATCTTCAAGACAAAATAATATAAATATAAGGTGAAACGGTTACCGCTTCACTTCATAGAAATAATCAGAGGCACCGTACGTTACTCCATTCCCTGCATACTGACCTGTGCAGGGAGTGAAAGGACGAATCAGGTGCCTCGATTTAGGCAGTACAATAAAATTCATCAATTTATTGCAAAAAAGAGAAAATTAGTACTTGATTATTTTAAATTCAGCTATTATGATAAGTATTGTCTGTAGAAAACATAGGAACGGATGGAGGTTACACGATGAGAAAAGTAAAGAGGAAGAAAACTACCCTGAAGGAACCAATGAACTCCAACAAAAGAATACTGCTGATTGCAGTGATTGGTGTCATTGCAGTTGCTGTTGCAATCCTGATGATGATTGAAAATCAGTCCGGCAAAATCAGAGTCACCAATAACACAGATTTAAAGCTGAAGGATTTGAAGGCTTATTTTGTTTATGCAGAAGGCAGAGTTGATGAAACGACCTATGAATATACGAATGTTGAACCGGGTACGAAGCAAGTGAAGGATTTGAGTGCTATTAATTTACTTGGCAGAGAAGCTAATTTAGAAATTCGCTTTGACTTTGAAGGCTATGAAGGCAAATATCTTGTAGATGCCGGATTATTTAATGATAAGTTTGACGGTAAGATTAACATTACCTTCGATAAGGCGGAGGAAGGCTTAGTATCTATGAAGGTGAAGGCTTCCAATGGTTTCATAACCTCCAAGCTGATCACCTGCGACGAGGAACATAAGATTGATTATCAAAACGGTGAATTATTCGAATAAGAAATATTGCTGCACTTTACAATCTGACCGTGGTCCTTATAATAGAACCGCCGGTCAGAATGCAAGGTGCATTTTATAATGAATATATCAAAAGCATACCTTCATAAAGGAGAGATCAGAATGATTAATTTGTTTGATAAGGGAGTATATCTCCTGAACGGAACCGAGGTGATTCCGGACCATCCGGAGGTAACCGCAGAAATCAAAGCCAAAACAGGGCTTGAAGATGTACATAAGGAAGCTGCAAGGAAAGGTACGATGGCCTATGATATACTGGAGAAACATAATACCTCCGGCAGTATGGAAAAACTAAAAATAAAATTTGATAAGCTGACCTCTCATGATATTACCTTTGTCGGTATCCTTCAGACAGCCAGAGCAAGCGGACTTACTGAGTTCCCGGTTCCTTATGTGCTGACCAACTGCCATAATAGTCTTTGTGCAGTAGGAGGTACGATCAATGAGGATGACCATATGTATGGCCTTTCCTGTGCGAAGAGATACGGTGGAGTCTATGTACCGCCCCATCAGGCAGTCATCCATCAGTATGCCCGTGAGATGCTGGCAACCGGAGGCGGAATGCTCCTAGGTTCCGACAGTCATACCCGCTACGGAGCCTTAGGTACCATGGCAATGGGTGAGGGAGGACCCGAGATCGTGAAGCAGCTCCTCAGTCGTACCTACGATATTAATATGCCAGGAGTGGTTGCGGTATATCTGACCGGAAAGCTTAGGAAGGGCATCGGCCCTCAGGATGTGGCTCTGGCAATCATCGGTGCTGTATTTGAAAACGGTTATGTGAATAATAAGGTAATGGAATTCGTCGGTGACGGTATCGGCAATTTAAGTGTGGACTTCCGTATCGGAATCGATGTCATGACCACGGAGACCACCTGCCTGTCCTCCATCTGGGTAACAGATGAGAAGGTGAAGGAATACTATGAGCTTCACCGCAGACCGGAGGATTATAAGGAGCTGAAGCCCCGTGCTGCTGCCTACTATGACGGCATGATCTATGTGGACCTGTCAGAGATCAAGCCAATGATCGCTATGCCGTTCCATCCGAGCAATGTCTATACGATTGATGAGCTGAATGCTAACCTCTATGATATTCTCGATCTCGTAGAGAAGAAGGCACTGGTCAGCCTGGATAATAATAAAGTAAAATACTCCCTAAAGGACAAAATCAGAAACGGCAGATTATATGTGGAACAGGGCTCCATCGCTGGCTGTGCAGGCGGCGGCTTTGAGAATATCTGTGACGCAGCGGATATTCTTAACGGTAAATACATCGGAGCCGACGAGTTCTCCTTAAGCGTATATCCTGCCAGCCAGCCGGTATTTATGGAGCTGGTGAAGAACGGAAGCGTAGCGAAGCTGATGGCCTCCGGTGCAACCATCCGGACCGCCTTCTGCGGCCCCTGCTTCGGTGCCGGTGATGTTCCGGCCAATAACGGCTTCTCAATCCGTCATACTACGAGAAACTTCCCGAATCGCGAGGGCTCTAAGGTAACTGCCGGGCAGATCGCATCCGTGGCTTTGATGGATGCCCGTTCCATTGCGGCAACAGCCGCTAACCAGGGCTATCTGACCTCTGCGGAGAATATCGATGTGAACTTTGGCAAGCCGAAGTATTATTT
>JAEZHX010000190.1 GCA_023436765.1 Bacillota bacterium | reverse complement strand
CTACTTAGCGGTTGCTCCCGCCTTCTCAATGACAGTTAAGAATTCACCGACCCCCACTGTAACGGAGGAGGTAAGGTCGGCTGCTGTCGGAGAACCTTCTTCATTTATTGCAATTGCTTTCACATCTGCTACCGTCTTACCAACGATATAATCCGAGAAAGCCTTGGCCTGCTCAAACCATTCCTTACCGATTCCGGAAGCCTTTTTCATTCCATAGGCATCGCCCAGTTCGCACTTGGTCTTTATTTCAGCAGTCAGATCGGAGGTAATCTTACCTTCCTTGGAGAAATTGATATTTGCCTGAGAAGCATCAATGATACTGCTGGTGATTTTACCGTCCTTATCCAGGGTAATTACGCCATAATGGGTATAAGCCTGTGCAAGTCCGTCCTTATCACTTACACTGACAGAATGTCCGAGGCCGGAAATCAAACCGAGACCGAGCTTATCTCCTGAGGAGGCTCCCTGGTTCTGTGCACTATTTACGGCCTTCTCTACAGCCTTAACAATATCATCAATTGTGACAGTAACGGAAGAGGTCAGATCCGCTGAGGTCGGAGCACCTTCCTCATCCAGCGCAATTCCCTTCACCTGATCCAGGGTCTTACCTGTCACATAAGCTTCCAGTGCCTTGGCTTGCTCGTACCATTCCTTGCCGATGCCGGAAGCCTTCTTCATACCGTAACCATCCCCCAGTTCTTTCTTGGAGACAAATTCTGTTGCCATATCCGTGGTCAGCTCGCCGGTGGTTGAGAAGTTAATCTTAGGCTGAATTACATCAATGACGCAATTCACAATGACACCCTTATCGTTCACCAGAACCGCTACTGCGGTTGAATCGGCCTGAACCAGCCCGTCTGCATCAGCGGTGGCATCCTTGGATTTAGCGGCAGTAGTGATAACAGCTAAGCCGGTCTTAGCCTTTCCTCCGGCTCCCGTCTCTTTTGATTTAGAACAAGCGGTGAAGACAGTCATTACTATAGCTGCACATAATAGTAAAGCCAAAAATTTCCTCACATTAACCCTCCCTTAATAAACACCATTATTTGGTAATTAAATGTTACCACATTTTTGCGATATAGTCAATATTTTACAATAACTCTGGACATTATTAAGATTCTATTGGTATATAATATACCTATGCGGATGAAGAGGCCAAACCGGAATTGTAACTTAATTCCATATGCTTTTAATTGACACCAAAATACATTTTATGCTATGATAAGCATAATTAAATATTGGGATAGAGGTGTGCTTGACAAGAGTAAATAAGTGGAGGCTGCAGAGGAGCCTATAATGCTTATAGAAAGGGGAGAGCACCGAAGGATGGACTGGCCCTGACGGTTCATTACTGGTTACAAGGTGAATAGCTTTGTAATTGTCACCTAGATTAAGGTGGAGTGCTATCTTGTTTACTTATAACATAATGAGGAACAGGCAATTGGCGCATTCGCAGAAAGCCAATTGCTTTTTTGTTATCTCAATTAGGAGGCGTATTAGAATGGCAGAGATCATCATCATCGGAGGAGGCTGGTCCGGCTGTGCAGCTGCGGTCAGCGCAGCTAAGGCAGGTGCCCGGGTAACCCTTTTGGAACGGACGGACATGCTTTTAGGAACCGGGCTTGTGGGCGGCATTATGAGAAACAACGGAAGATATACGGCAGCAGAGGAAATGATTGCCATGGGAGGCGGTGATCTGTTTGAGATTTGTGACAGGACCGCCAGGCACACGAACATCAGCTTTCCGGGTCACGCTCATGCGAACCTATATGACATCGCACTTACACCTGTCGAAGTCGTAAAGCATCTGGAAGAGCTGGGAGTTACCATAGTTTATGAAGCCAGAGTAACGGAAGCTTCGATGGATCACAGGACGATCCTATCGGTGAAGGATCAGAAGGGAAGGGAATTTTCCGGGGATGTATTTATAGATACTACCGGAACAGCAGGTCCGATCAATAACTGTACGAAGTACGGAAATGGTTGCGCTATGTGTATCCTTCGCTGCCCTTCCTTCGGAGGAAGAGTCAGTCTTACCGGCTTAGCCGGAGTAGAGGAGATGATTGGCAAGAAGGCGGATGGTTCGGTCGGAGCAATGAGCGGCTCCTGTAAGCTATATAAGGAATCCTTGTCAACCGAGCTCCAGGAGGAGCTTAATGCAAAGGGTGTAGCCGTCATTCAGGTACCGGATGAGGTGAAGGAGGATCATTTAGGAGTAAAGGCTTGCCAGCAGTATGCCTTGGATGCGTTCAAGGATAATGTGATCCTGTTAGATACCGGACATGCCAAGCTGATGACTCCTTTCTATACACTGGAGCTCTTACGGAAGATACCGGGCTTTGAGAATGCCCGCTATGAGGATCCCTATGCCGGAGGCAGGGGGAATTCAATGCGTTATTTTGCTATGGCTCCGAGGGATAACTGTCTGAAGGTTGAGTCCGTGGACAACCTGTTTTGCGCAGGTGAGAAGGCGGGACTACTGGTAGGACATACGGAGGCGATCGTGACCGGGACCCTGGCCGGGCATAACAGCGTAAGGTATGCTTTGGGTATGGAACTGATGGAGCTACCGGAGGAGCTGGTTGTCGGAGATGCCATCTCCTATGTCAGAGAAGCGATGAAGACTGAGGAAGGCATGGGAAAGAAGTTTACCTTCTCAGGCTCTGTGTATTTTGACCGGATGAAGAAGCTTGGATTGTATACCACTGATGTGGAGGCGATCAGAAACAAAGTGGACAGACTTGGGCTTACCGGGATATTTGGACAGAAGCTGCTCCTATGTAGCATGGCATAAATGATACAAAGGGGAAGAATAAAACACTTTAGGGGGACATTATGGAACTAACATCTTTGCACTTGGTTTATTTCCTGATCGTACTAATCGTAATTATAACGATGGGATTTCGTAAGGACACGGTACTACCCTGCATTCTTGGCATTTTTATTATCGGCTTTATGTATTCAGGAAGTCTGGTCAAGGGGATACAGACTGTTTATAACTCATTAATTATCTCCGGAAATGAATTCTGGGGGATCATTTTGGTCATCTCGCTCGTTATCGCGATGTCAAAAGCACTCCAGGATATCGGGGCGGATGAGCTGATGATGCGGCCGCTGAAAAAGATTATGGTAAATCCGGTGGTGGCATTTTTCCTCTTAGGGTTCATCATGCTGTTCTTCTCCTGGTTTATCTGGCCTTCGCCTGCAGTGGCTCTGGTCGGAGCAATCATGCTTCCGGCTGCGATTAAGGCAGGGCTAACGCCTATCTGGGCTGCGGTTGCCATGAATATCTTCGGTCATGGGATTGGCTTATCCAGTGACTTCTTCATCCAGGGTGCGCCTGCCATTACCTCAAAGGCAGCAGGAATCAGCGACTCTCTGACTCTTAGCAAGGCAGTCCTGCCGCTTTGGCTGACAATGAGTACGGTGACCGTCCTTGCCAGCTTCCTTATGATGAGGAAGGATATGAAGCAGGTGATGCTGACCACTCAGAAGCATCCGAAAACAAATGTGAAGGAAGAAGCTACAACCAAAGTAACGCCCGGCGTTACACTGGTTGCGATTGTTACTCCACTGGCATTCCTTGTTGACATCTGGCTGATGTATAGCAATAAGCTGAAGGGTGGGGATGCGACCGCTCTGGTAGGAGGAACCGCAGTACTCATCATGTGCTTTGTGGCTGTCGTACAGCACAAGGGCTCTCTATGTCTTGAGAAAATTACCGACTACATCAAGGATGGCTTTATCTTCGGAATTAAGATCTTTGCCCCGGTCATTGTGATTGGTGCCTTCTTCTTCCTCGGAAGTGAGGAGATGGCTCAGAAAATTCTCGGATCGGAGGCGAAAGGCCTGTTATCTGATCTGGGACTTTATCTTGCAGATCATATCTCCCTGTCCAAGATACCGGCTGCTATCATTCAGATGGTCGTAGGTATTATTACGGGACTTGACGGTTCCGGCTTCTCCGGACTGCCCCTCATCGGTTCTCTGGCTAATACCTTTTCCAATGCTGTGGATGTCAGTAAGGAAACCCTGGCTGCTCTTGGTCAGATCACTACGATCTGGGTTGGCGGCGGAACGATCATTCCCTGGGGGATCATCCCCGTGGCAGCAATCTGTAATGTGAATCCTCTGGAGCTGGCGAAGAAGAATCTAAAACCTGTTCTTATCGGCTTCGCAGCAACCTTCCTTGTAGCTCTCTTTCTGCTATAGCCAGTAGATAAATGAGTTGATAGGAAATATATTCTAATAAATGTCTGTGAGAAATCACGATGTAAAAATGACCCGGAATTGCAGCTGCAGCTCCGGGTCATTATTTACAGACAATACGATCTACTTTGTGGAATACATTCCTTTGCTTTGCATATACGCAAAGATTGCTTCGCCATGCTTCTGTTCTTCCTTCTGAATGTGGTTCAGTACATCTCTCACCTGTGCATCACTGAATTCAAAGATAGCAGTATCATACGTACCGGAAACATATTTTTCGGTACTTAACATATCAGTACACATATCCTTGTCAGACATTTTAAAGCTCTGTGAGCCGCTCATCTCTACTGCGTTCTGCTGAGAGGTCTGAGAAGTCCCCTGTGACTGTCCCTGGTTATTGCTCTGGCTGTTTTGGCCTTGACCTGCCATGGAAGGAACCTTGCCCTGAAGCAGCTGGTTGATTGTCTCCAGATGCTCCCTTTCCTTTTGACCATTTGCACGGAAAACTGCTTTTAATTGTGCATCGGCGGCCAGGTTGGCATAATTGTCATACTTCAGAATACACTGTTCTTCGTGGGTTTTTTCATCTTCAAGAAGATACCTTTCCTTAGTACTTAATGTAATATTACTAATCATGATAAACACCTCCATAAATAGTATTTCAAATAATAGAGTTTCTATCCCAATTATCAAGTTGCAGTGACTGTATAAATATGATAATGTAATAATAAACAAATTTTTGGTAGTTAATACCACATAAGAGAAGGGAGGATCCGGTTGTTCGATAAGGAGATAAAAAAAATCTATGAAAAATTGCATATAGTTGAAAAATTATATGACAAAATCCGTTTGGTTGATCCGGTGAATAAAAAGGTAATCAGTTCTAACGAGTATGAAAATCTTGAGGCTCCCTTGAAATGCTTTGATGCTTTTGGGAATAACAGGGAGTGCGAAAATTGTGTTTCCATGAGGGCCTATCATGAGAATGAAACCTTCATAAAACTGGAATATTCCAAGAATGATATATTAATGATTACTGCAATTCCCGTTCAGCTCACGAACAGAAAGGTAGTCGTCGAGCTGTTCAAAAATGTTACCCATAGTTTGATGCTTCAAAATTCAACGGACAATAATAAAAGTGTTGTTAGCGGAATGATTGAAAATATTAATTTCATGGCATCCAAGGATTCTCTTACCGGTATTTATAACAGAAAATATATTTATGATAAGCTTCCCGCTGATGTCGTGAACGCAACCATTTCCAGCCATAGGTTGGGACTTGTAATGGCGGATATTGACAATTTTAAGGTTGTCAATGATACCTATGGACATCTGGCAGGGGATGAGGTGTTAAGGATATTTGCTAAGGTCCTGGTGAGCGAACTGAAGAGGGAGACGGACTGGGTAGCCCGGTATGGCGGAGAGGAATTTTTGATTTGTATACCGGGGGCCAGCAGGGAGATCACCCGACAGATCGCGGAACGGATGAGAAAAGCCTTTGAGAATACCGTTATAACTTTTAGCGGCATCGAAATCCGTGCTACGGCAAGCTTCGGTATATGTCATCTGATACCGGATGACGGCGTGACAATAGAGAAGATCATAGAATGTGCGGATAAAAACCTGTATCTGGCAAAAAATAACGGCAGGAACCGGGTGGAAGGCTAGGAACCGGTTGATCATCCTACATAGCTGAGGTTCAGGAGGAATGGCGGATGAATTTTAGGGATAAGAAAGTAGTCATCACCGGAGGTTCGAAAGGAATCGGAAGGTGCATAACGGAAGAGTTTATGCGAGCAGGAGCCGCGACTGCCGTCATAGATCTTGAGGAACAACCGTCAACCTGTGACTTTTATTACTGTGGTGATATTTCGGAAGAGGCAGTACTGAAGGACTTTACCGATAGGGTAACAAAGCGTTTCGGTTCAGTGGATTATCTGATTAATAATGCCTGTCTGAGCAGAAAAGGAATAATTTCCGGCTGCAGCTTCGAGGACTTTAACTATGTGCTAAGGACGGGGGTAACTGCACCCTACCTTCTGTCAAGCTTATTTCTTCCGTATTTTAACCAGGGAGCAGCCATCGTGAACATATCCTCCACCCGGGCATTCATGTCCCAGGAGGATACGGAGAGCTACAGCGCTGCCAAAGGAGGAATTACAGCACTGACTCATGCCCTGGCAGTCAGCCTGTCCGGACGGGTCAGAGTTAACAGCATCTCGCCCGGTTGGATTGATACGACGGAGGGGAGCTTTGGCAGGGAGGATCATGAGCAGCACCCGGCAGGAAGGGTAGGAACCCCGATGGATATCGCCAGAGCGGTCCTGTTCCTTTGCAGCAGTGACAGCAGCTTTATCACCGGAGAGAACCTGATCATAGATGGCGGGATGAGCAGACAGATGATATACCATAATGACTTGGGCTGGAATTATGAAGGGAGAGATCACACTTGAATCATCATACGACAGGAGAGACTCCAGTACAGGAAACCGAAATCAAACCGTATCGCCGTCAGGCAATGTACTATGAGACAGATCAAATGGCTGTCGTTCATCACTCCAATTATATCCGTTGGTTTGAGGAAGCCAGGGTGAATCTTTTGGACCAGATCGGACTTGGGTTTGATCAGATTGAGGCGGCAGGGCTCTATTGCCCGGTATTAAGCGCTTATTGTGAATATAAACAGCCGGTCAGATTTAAGGAAAATGTCTTGGTCGTACCCAAGCTTGCATTCTTCAACGGAATCAAGATGACAATAGAATACCGGATTCTGGATGAGAAAAGCGGACAATTAAGAATAACAGGCAAGACAGAGCATTGCTTTGTTACCAAGGATTTTAAAATGGCCAGTCTGAAGAAGAACTATAAGGAGATGTATGAAATTCTGTCCAGGTGGACAGGGGTTGAGGCGCTATAAGAACGATTAAAGTATTTATTAATGTAAATAACCAATAAAAAAGTCCAAATTTTTCGTGAGCGAAAAGTAAGGACTTTTTCTTTTTACCATTTAGGTATTAAGCAGGGCCTCTTATTCATTTAACGATTTTCTTTCTCGTATACGATCTCGAGGTCGGGCTGATAGCCCTTCTCCATCTTATGCCGGGCCTTACGGTTTGCTACGCTGTCAAAAACGATGGAGAAATCGTAATCCTCGGGGTACATCTCGGAAGCAGGTGCGATCAGCTGCAATCTTTTATGGTTGAACAGCTCCTTGTTTTTCTGAATCTGCACCCCAATCTCACCCTTCTCATTTGCCTGACGGTATACGATTCCGATTTTCTTCTGGGGATAAACCATAACAGAATCACCGAGCTGAAAACGTTGACTGCGTGTGCTTATCTGCTTCTTCGGCTTCTCGTCCTCGATTCGGTTTAAATTAACGATAGTTCTTGCTTGTGCATTCTCATTTCCTGAAGAGGCAAGAAAATCTGCCTCCGGAATTTTTCGGTCTACATGGCCTTCCTTCAGATAAGCCTCTTCATAGGCGCGCTTTAGCATTTTAGCCGGAAGTCCCAGCCGTTTGGCAATATAGAGTGCGCAGCTTTCTCCTGCCTCCCCGATCTCCAACCGGTAGAGCGGCTTTAAGCTTTCCCGATCAAAGGCCATTCTGGCATTCGTAAGACCCTCCTTCTTATGGGCGTATTCCTTCACCTCGGGGTAATGGGTGGTAGCCACAAAGAGACAGCCCTTCTCACTCAGCTCCTCAAGGATTGAGATGGCAATGCCCATGCCCTCTGCCGGGTCCGTACCGGAACCCAGTTCATCCAGCAGAATAAGGCTGTTGCGGTCTGAGTTCTCCAGTATTCCGATGATGCTCATGATATGGGAGGAGAAGGTGGAGAGGTTCTCTGTAATGCTCTGGCCATCCCCGATGTCACACAGGACAGCGTTATTCATACACAGCTCAGCACTGACACAGGGGATATGAAGGCCGCTCTGCGCCATCAGGCTGAATAATCCGACGGTCTTTAGCGCAACGGTTTTCCCTCCGGTATTTGGCCCGGTAATCACGATACCGTTCACTCCGTTCCCCAGACTAAAATCCAGTGGAACACATTCTGAGGCAGGAATTAACGGATGTCTGCCACCCTCTATCCTGATACTCCGATTACTGTTCATCAGGACGGGGACTGCCTTCATCGATAGGCTTAGCTTTGCCTTGGCAAATACGATATCCAGTACCTCCATGGCTTCCATATCCAACCGAATCTCGGTGGCATGCTCCACGACTAGCGCTGTCAGTGTATAGAGAATCCTTCGTTCCTCATTGCTTTCCTCAATCTCCAGCTGGGAAAGCTCTTCCTTTAACTTCGAGACTACAGTGGGCTCAATAAAGTATGTTGAACCGGTGGAGGAAATATCTAATACGGAACCGCTGACATTATTCTTACATTCCTTTTTTACCGGAAGGACGAAATGTCCGTTTCTTGTGGCCACGAAGCTTTCCGTAAACCATTCCTTCTTGTTGCGTAGAATACTCTCCAGCTTTGATTTCATCTCCTGACGCAGCTGATCCATCTTCCTGCGAATGCTCTTTAGCTCTGCTGAAGCATTGTCATCCAGCCTGTTATTCCGGATGGACCGTTCAATCTCACTGAGCAGTGACGGCAGCAGGACAACGGAACCACCGTAATCTGCGATTGAAACCCTCAGGGATTCAGCCCTTTTCAGGAATTGCTTCATGCGGCTGCAGGCTGTCAGGAAACTCCCGACCATGGTCAGCTGTTCGGGAATCAGCATGGAGCCTTTTTCCGCCAGCTCGAGCAGCATATCAGTATCCTTCATCAGGGGAAGCGGCGGAGTGCCGATGTGCTCCAGGATAGTGACTGCCTCGGTTGTTTCCTGCAGCTTCAGTCTTACCTCCGACAGACTTAAGTAGGGCTTTAATGCAAGCAGCCTCTGCCTGGCTAGGTCGGATACGGCATGTTCGCTCAGCATATTTAATATTTTATCAAACTCTAATGCTTTCATTGACTTTTCAATCATCATAAATCTCAAACTCCTTCAGATATATAAATAAATTCCCACAGATACTTCTACCGATACATGCGGTCAGAAACTCCCTGTGGGTTCATTTAAGTCTGCTTCTTTCTTGCATAAAAAGA
>JAEZHX010000059.1 GCA_023436765.1 Bacillota bacterium | reverse complement strand
GTTTGCTATAGCCTACCTCCGTATCGATAAATACCTCTTCAAAGAACTCCCTGACCTGAAACCGGTCCAGCTTCTCCCTCTGCCCGGCAGAATTCCCGTTCGTTATCACTGCGCTGCGAATTCCCATCTGCTTTACCAGCTCCAAGGCTTCCCTGGCCCCCGGCAGCAGCGCCAGCATGGAGTTCTGCAGTTCAGTATAATGATCCGCCAGTTCGATTACACTCTCTTCCTCATTGATGCCTAACTCCTTCAGAGCTATCCGGACGACATCCCTTCTGGCCATCCTTAGGTTATTCCGTCCTTCCTTACTTCGGACCGGATCAGCCCAATACCAGTCCCTGCTTCTGTCAAGACTCTTTAATAGTTCTTCAATATAAATGTTTGCTTGGTTCTTCCGGATGAATTCCTTACAGCTGCTTTCCCATGCCGGTCCGCAGACACTGTCATACGAGGATATCGTATCATCCAGGTCAAAAAGTATGGCCTTCGGTTGTCTCATCATTTCCCCCTATATTCTATTCAATCTCTCTATCTCTTATTTCTTCCAGAGGATATTCGGATCGATATGCTTGAGATCGTGTGAACAGGTACGGGCCATGACTGCTGCCAGCTCCGCCGTCATATCCTCCATCCTCTTCTGAACTCCTGCTGCCCCCTCCTCCTTCAGAGGGTTCATAAGCTCTCTTCCAACACAGACAGCATCAGCCCCCAGCGCCAGGGTCTTAAAGACATCCATACCACTTGAGATGCCACAATCTACAAAGATCGGAACCACTTTATTTACCACCTTAACGATTTTAGGCAGAATCATCATCGGGGGCACAGCAAAGTCCTGGATCCCATGGTGATGGGATACGAGGATTCCCCTTGCTCCGGCTTCAATACACTGATAGGCGTCCTGTTCACTTAAAACCCCTTTTATGATGAAGGGTAATTTGGTTGCCCTGATAAAGCTCTTGATTTCCTCCAGGGATTTTGAAGCCATCGGAAATCCCAACACATTATCATACTGTCCTCTTCCATCGAAGGAATGGTCGATATCCATACCGACCGCCATAACGCCGCATTTCTCTGCATGTTCTATTTTCTCAAAGATAACATCATTATCCTCATGGGGTTTGATAATTTTAATCGTTCTCGCTCCGGTAGCAGTGATTGCTTCCAGCTCCTCCTTCTCTCCCATACCGCACCACATAACTCCGTTTGCACGATAGGCCCCCTCTGCCATCTCTGCCATTCCGTTGGGATGGAGCTTGGACAAGTGGGATAAGGCTGCCGTCATAACCGGAGTCGAAAAGCTCTCCCCATAGAGCTCCAGCTTCGTTGAGGGTATTACCGAATCAATATAACGCAATTCAATTAATAGTGAGTCTAAGTATTCACGGGTAATCCGGTTCGAATCTCCTGCTCTGTACTGTTCCATGATATCCTCCATTTGAATGATTATTCTAACGATATTTTACACTGATATTCATCATATGTCCATAAAGAGAAGGATTAGTTCCTTTGTTTCATAAGAATGAAACATAAGAAACCCCGGATCAGTAGGTCACATAGGATGGCATATCAATATGTGACTTAGTCAGATCCGGGGTTGATGTACTATATTCAATTAATCAATTATTTTTTAAACAGCTCTGTTCCGGATTTTCTCTTCTTCCACATAACCCATAAAGGTCCTGCGATGCAGATCGTAGAATAACAGCCGCTGATGGAACCGACTGCCATCGGAAGCGCAAAGCTCTGGATGGAGTCAATACCGTTAGAGAAGGCCAGGATGTAAACAATGGAGACACTGATGATAACCGCTACGTTCGTCATAACGGAACGCATCATGGATTGCGTAATGGACAGGTTCGTAATCGTTGCCACATCATAACCTATATAGGTCTTGTTATTCTCCCTGATACGGTCGTAGATAACGATCGTATCATTAATGGAATAACCGATGATACTGAGAGCGACAGCGACAAAGGAATCACCGATCGGTATCTTAAAGATAACACAGGTGAAGAATACGACCAGGACATCATGTAATAATGCGATGAGAGCCATGACACCTGCGGAGAGTCCACCCATCATTTTAAATCTTATCCATACATATAGCATAACCAGAACACCGGCAATAAGAATGGAAAGCATTCCTCTTCTCAAAAACCTCTGTCCGAAGAAGGGCTCAACCATGGAGGCTTCCGACAAATTAAGATTATTCTCCTGGAAGGTCTGCTTTAACTCAGCATCAAAAGTTTTCTGATCCTTTGCATCCACACCGGTTTTACCGGCAATATTAAAGATGATTCTGTGATCTCCGGTTGCTAGATCCTCTGTCAGTTGGGTGGTTACGGGTCGCCCGACCACTTTGCTGACGATATCCCCTGCCTTGTTTTCATCAATTGTGCCGGTATAGTTATATTTCAGGAGCGCACCGCCCTTGAACTGGATATCCAGCTGAACACCGTTTATGAAAAGTGCAATAATACCAATCACAAAGATACTTAAGGAGATAGCAAAATAAATCTTCCTTTTTTCATAAAACTTAATTATTTTGTCCTGATTCATAATGTGACCCTCCTTGACAAGCAGGTATATAATTTCGGCTTACGCAAGAATTTAAAGGAGCTCAAGGAGCGGATCATCAGGCGGGACGCCGTTACACCTGCGACAAAGTTAAATACAATACCAGTGAATAAGGAATATGCAAAGGATAATAACGAACCGGAGCCGAGGGTCATAAGAATGAAGGCAACGATCAGCACGGTGATATTACCATCGAATACGGAGGTGAACGCATTCTTAAAGCCTGCTGCTATTGCAGAGGATACGCTCTTACCAGCCTTGATCTCCTCACTGATACGTTCCGATATGATAACATTCGCATCCACGCCCATACCAATGGACAGGATGATACCTGCAATACCGGTCAGGGTAAGAGTCATCTGCGGTATGGATAAGCAAAGTATCTGTCCGGCTATCTGAATCATTAAGGAGAAGCAGGCAACCACACCGGGCAGTTTATAGTATGAGATTAACATGATACAGATGACGATAAATGCAATCAGACCAGCCTGAAGCATCACACTTAATGCTCCGGAACCTAAGGAAGGGCTAATTGTGGAGTAATTCTTTGTCACCATGGAAAACGGCAGAGCACCGGAATTAATCTTATCGGATAACAGCTGTGCGTCTTCATAGGTATCCTGTCCGGTAATCATAGCCTCTCCGGTCGTAATCGCAGTTTGTACCCTGGCATTTGAGATCTCTTCTTCATCCAGGAAGATTCTGATGTTCTGTCCGAGGAACTTCGTTGTTGCTTCACTGAACAGCCTAGTTCCTTCCGCATCAAAGGTAAGGCTTACGATAAAACCTTCCCCTGCATTCTGCCCTACTCCCGGTTTACTGTTCTTAACATTGGAACCTGAGAGTATGACCTTATCATCTGGGCCGACGAAGGTTAGCTGCGCTGTATCACCAAGCTCCGAGATGGCTTTCTCAGGATTGAAGTCCTTCTCATCCGCTTTCCAGGGGAAACGTACAATGACATAACCATTTCCTTCGTCTGTTGTTACATCACGGTCCAGAATATTCTGTTTATCCAGTCGTGTTTCAATGATAGTACGGGCTGCTTCCAGCTCCGAAGCGGTAGGCTTGCGATTCAAATCTACCGGCTGGAATACCGCATCCACTCCTCCGCGGATATCAATACCATAGCGCATGTCCGGAGATCCCAGAATCTTAAAGCTACCCAGATTAATACCGAAAATGGCAGTATAGACCATCAGGAGGGCAATCACTACGATAATAAAAAAAACTGATTTTCTTTTCATTCTTTCTGTCCTTTCTATTATATCATTTACCTGCCTGGCAGGATTATTGCTCATATCTACCAATCATGGGAGGCGCATGTCCCCCGATGGAGAGTGCTAACAAGGATTTGCATAAAGCTTTCCGACCGGAATAGATCTGCCTGAAGCTCCTCCGTATCCATGTTCCCATGAAGAAGATTGCTGCTACATATAAGCTCTGGCTGATCAGCCTTCTGGTATCCCTGATCTTCTGATCTTCCGTTCCACCGGTCCGAATTCTCTGCTGCCTGTCCGCTTCATTCGTATCAGTAACGATGTAATACTCCCCATATCGAAAATTCCGAGAGTATCGGTA
>JAEZHX010000275.1 GCA_023436765.1 Bacillota bacterium | reverse complement strand
TCGCCTCCCGTTTTGATACGCTGTCCTATATCTTCTTATCACCGATTTTCTTTGCCAGTGTCGGTCTTAAGGTAATCCTTCCGGAGATGTCCTGGAATATCATTCTGTTTGCGATAATTCTAGTCGCTGTAGCTACCTTGACCAAGATTATCGGCTGTGGTATAGGAGCCAAGGTCTGCGGTTATACAAACAAGGAAACCGTACAAATCGGAATGGGTATGATCTCCAGAGGAGAAGTGGCTTTGATTGTCGCCAGTAAAGGTGCTGCAGTGGGCTTAATGTCCTCTACCTTCCTGGGGCCGATTATTGTAGTTGTCGTGGCTACTACGATTATAGCCCCCATCCTGCTGAAGCTTTCCTTCCGGTCAGCTCCCGGCAGTACTGAGGGAAACCGTTTTGCGGGAACCTTTGATGAGCTGGAAAATTATCAGAAGGATATATAAACCGTGTAATCTGCGCGCTCATAGCTAGTGGTGTTTATCACACTTGAGTTTATAAAAATAGCATGTGGTTATTATCCACCGGAGACACGTTCTCACTCGGTTACCGCCTATAGCGGTACATGGTCTCCTTATGGATTAATACCCACATGCTATTTATTTTAAGTTGTTCGTGTGATAAACATTCAAGTTTCTTGAGGGCGCAGATTCTACTTTTTATCAATATATCTCAAATAATTTCCATAGTTTCGTATAAAGGTATATTAGAAAAGGCTGTGAACTGCGTTTCTATACGCCAGTCCGACAGCCTTTTATTTTATGATTATGTTCTGATATCTCCTGATCTTTGCTTGTTCTTTCTAGTATTCTATTTCTTTTAAGAATAAGCCCTGCGCGCTGGCGGGAAGATTTCCTGCTACGTCCTGCGCCGGATCTAAAATCGCTATAATATCCTCCGGAGATCTCTGCTCCAGTCCGATCTCCATCAGGGTAGCAGCCAGCATCCTGGCCATATTATGCAGGAAGTCGCTCGCCTTCATTATAATATGAAGCTCCTTGCCCTTTTCCTCAACCTCGATAGAGTAGATCTCCTTTATCGTGGACTTACTTTTCTTCACGGTAGAGAAATCCTTAAAATCATGCTTTCCAATCAGAAGCTTTGCTGCCTCTCTCATCTTCTCCGGGTCAGGCTTATGAAAGCTGTAATACGTGTATTTACGATCAAAGACGCTGGGTGCATCCCCAATGGCTATCCTGTATAGATAGGTCTTTGATTTTGCATTCAGAGTCGCATGGAACCGCTCCGGTACTTCCTCTGCATGAATGACAGCAATGTCCATCGGGAGATAACGGTTTAAATAATTTTTAATCTCGTAAAGCTTCAGGTCTGATTTTGTTTTGAAATTTGCGATCTGCGCATAGGCATGGACTCCTGCCTCCGTCCTGCTGCCACAGTTTAGCTCTGCAGGTTCTCCGGTCATCTTGCTTACTACCTCAACTAGCTTATTCTCTATGGTATTCTCCGATTCGCCCTTGCCCAGCCGCTGCCAGCCACTGTAACGGCTTCCGTCATATTCAATCGTCAGTTTGATATTTCTCATATCCGCTCCTATTCCTCCACTCCGGTCAAACCATTTACTTTACTGGATTTGACCTTATACAGATGCTTTCTTGTATAATATAGAAAATAAATGATAAAAAATATAGAAGTAACTACCCAAGCCAATGGATAGCTCAATATAAGGACATTAATATCCCTCCAGATACGTACCGCTGTGAAGATCCAGACCACTCTGAGTAAGCATACACCCAAGGCGGTCAAAATCATCGGTATCAGAGAATTTCCCATCCCTCTTAAGGAACCGGACAAAATCTCAATCGGAACATAGGTAAAGAAGGCCGGAACCAAAAATCTTAATATCCCTATTCCTATTTTCAGTACCGATGGATCATCGGTAAACAGATAATACACATAGGGTCCCCCAAAGTACATGATAACACTCAGGAAGACTGCAACTGTCAAGCACATCTTCAGACAGACCCTTACGCCCTTCTTGATGCGGTCCGTCTTACCTGCACCGTAGTTTTGGCCTACGAAGGTGGTTATTGAAATGCCAAAAGCATTCATCGTCATCCAGAAGATACCGTCAATCTTAGCATAAGCAGTCCAGGCAGCCATGGTATCTGTTCCGAAGCTGTTAATGCCGGATTGAATAATAATATTGGAGGAGGAATACATCAAAGACTGGAAACCAGCCGGGATACCGATCCTGATGATTTTCTTCAGCAGCTCCTTATGGAACCGGATTTTAGAAGGCTGCAGCCGATAGCATTCCTTCGTACGGTTCAAGGTCAGAAAAACCAGAACTGCACTGCAGACCTGCGATAATACGGTTGCGACCGCAACTCCCATGACTCCCCAGTGAAACACTACAACAAACAGTAAATCCAAAACTATATTCAAAAAACAGCTTGTAATCAAAAAATACAAGGGTCTTTTAGAATCACCGATCGCCCGCAGAATTGCGGCTCCTATATTATAGAAAAGGTTTGCGATGACACCTCCGAAATAGATGCGAATATAGGTCAGTGAGTATGGCATGACCTCTTCCGGTGTTCCCATCCACCTCAGAGCAATAGGGGCCCCAAGGATTCCGATCAGCATAATGGCTGCACCACCCACAATTGCCATGGCAACAGCCGTATGTACAGCATGATTTACCTCCTCTTCATGCTTGGCTCCATAGAATTGGGATATCGTAACTGTTGCTCCCGTGGACACTCCTACAAAAAAACCAACGAAAAGGTTGATCAGTGTTCCTGTCGTGCCCCCAACTGCTGATAAGGCTTCCTTCCCTACGAACCTTCCCACCACAACCGCATCCGCTGTATTATATAACTGCTGGAAGAAGGTTCCGAGGAGTAATGGAAAGAAAAAAACTAAAATTTGTTTCCAGATGACTCCTTCCGTAATTCGGTTGACATTTTCCTTGTACTTTGCCATGACTGCTCCTTTGCATGTCCATGAAATTAATGTATCTTATCTTAATCCAAAAGTCCGGTCTTTGCAAGTATAATATAAATCCCTGTTTCTGCGGATACTATTCCCGATAAAACAGATAAAGGAGTATTCATATGGACAATAATAAAAATAGGATAAAGGACAGGGAAAAAAGCAATGCAGAGCTCCGCAAAATGCGTCCTAAGGAGAACGCAGATCTAGGAATCATCAACGGACAAAAGATTGGTGTCCATGAAGGTCAGCATGAAAGAAGCAAATCTGAGAAATAATCAATGAAAAAGCGCTGCCAAACACCCGGAGTGAATACCTTTGATGTTCTGCAGCGCCTTCTTATTATTATTTTACGATAACTTCCGTTTTAGCACTGATGTTGCCTGAGATATCCTGTGCACTTACCTCTATGATATCTCCCTTCATCAGCTTCATTTTAAGAGTGCATTTATAATTACCCTTGGAGGATGCCGTACAGGTCACCGGATTATTGTTCACATAAACGGTAACCAGGGAATTCTTCTCCGCGGTTCCCGAGACAACCAGTGTATCTGCCTTATAGGTCTTGACCGTCGGCTTAGCGGGAGCTTTCTTATCACAGTTCGTTACCCTGATCGACTGCATGAACATATTACCATATTCATCGGTAACCCGGACGGTATAATATCCGGTCATATTGATACCGAATAGCTTCGTATCTGTTATGACCTTACCACTTCTCCACTTATTGCTGTTCAGCTCTGAATTCGTCAGCTTTCCTTTCACCCAGCGGATCTCCACCGGCTGATCGATCGTAGATACTGTTATGTACGAATTCGTAGATTCGTTCTTCTGGGACAGAATCAGAGGGTATACGGTCTGATTAATCAGAAGACTGGCCTTTCCTCCATCGTTTGGAGTAGTTGTTTCCAGGGAACAGTAATATTTCCCGGGCTCCAGGTATTTCTCCACATTGTACCAGATATTATTACCGGTAAACGTCCTGGTCACCAGCTCTTCCCAGTCCGGTCCGTAAAGGGTGAATTTCGCACTTTGCGTTGAGGCATACATGAAGTTGATTTTCATTAAGGCCTTGTCATCCAGTACAAAGGAGTAATAATCCTTCGGATTAGGAACAGTCAGCATACTCTTATATACCGTTTCAAAGCCAAGCTTATTTTCAAGGCCAACACTGGAGGGGCGGTACATCTCATCACTTTCTACCTTCTGGTAGTAAAGTATGAACTCAGCCTTTCCCTTTACATAGGTTGTGGTGGTCGTATTTGAAGCTGTTACCACTGCATAGGGGTCTGTCTTGAATACAACATAATAGGTTCCTACATCCAGGGCAAACTTAGCGGATTCTGTAATTTTACTTCCTGATGGACCTACCTTCCAGGTTAAGGTGGGTATAACAGCATACATCAGCTTAGGATCCCGGTATACCGTTGCGGTTAAGGTTGCCTGTGAGTGTTCTGTTGTATAAGCAGATCCCATCTTTAGCACTGTCTTCTTCAGCTCTGTGGCATTTATCCCTAATTTGATAAAGCCATCCTCCGGCAAGGTGAATTTATATATAACGGTACCATCCGAAGCATCTGTTGTACTCATGGTATCAATATTGGCTTCATTTACGATATAATTATTATATACTCCGATATCCTGAACCTCTGTCAGAGTTATAACTGTACCGGTGCGGTCCGATGCAGCACTGGCAATTCTTTGCCTGCCGGCAGCTCCTGCAACCAGGATAAGTGCAGTGCATAATAAGATCCCTCGTATCTTTTTCATCCTTTTCCTCCTCACGTA
>JAEZHX010000245.1 GCA_023436765.1 Bacillota bacterium | reverse complement strand
AAATTCGTCACTTTGGCGAAGTAGCTCAGTTGGCGAGAGCATGCGGTTCATACCCGCAGTGTCGGCGGTTCAAATCCGTCCTTCGCTATTAGGTAAGGGTTGTGGAAACAACCCTTTTTTGTTGCGTTAAAGGGCTGGGTTCAAAGGGTAGGTGACGAGGTAGTACAGGTTTCACATGTGCGGGTAAGTGTGTTTAAGCGGGGCTGAAGCACATCATTGCCCCCGGAGAAAGCTTCCCCTTCTCCTGTCGCACCAGCACCACCTATATTAAACAGGTGGCTGCTGACAGGTGCATACATACGAAGGGTAACTTCTCCGAGGGCAACGATGCTGCTGCCACCGCTTTGTTAACTCTTTGGAGCACATGTGAAACCCATCTACGTATCATGGTCTATAAACTAATACTCCAATATTTAAAATCTTATATAAATCTTATTTATTACCTTAGAACGTACTTAATGTATAATCCCTAATACATAAGCCCTAATACATAAGCCCCAATACATAAACCCTGGTACATAAACCCTTATTTCATGATAATTATTTTAATATCTTAAGACCTTAATACGGTAAGATTCTAGTAACTAAGACTCTAACACGGTATGTATCCTAACCCTAATAATGCAGCGACTTTATTATCCTAGTTCTAAATCCTCCACAATTAATCGATTACTTTTTCATAACACTCAAGAAGTTTTTTACCATGAAACAACATTCATCTATGAGAGGGTGTTTTCCACAGCTTCTTTATAGCGGGTATAAAGATTTGATTGGTGTGGAGTATAAGTTTGATTGATGGTGATGTTTAGGGGTTGGGAATAGTAATGCTAATCGGCATGGAAGCTAGAATCGTTGAAATTGAAGATATTTTCCGGGTAACTAAGAAAATTGTAGGGATTTATTCTTAGGGTACATGTGGAGTAAGTTGTGAATTTTAGGTTTTTATTATGGATTGTGAGGGGGATTTGTTATCAGGGTCTTAAAAAGGATGAGGTTCCTACATTCGATAGAATCAGAGTTTCCATGGAATTCTTGTCAATAAGTTTTGAATATCGCGGTATAATATTTGACAAAGATTTCATTTGCTACTGCCTATAATAACAAACACGTACATCGATGCGACATTGGAAGCAAAAGGAGCGGAGCAATATGAAATTTTTACGGATCAGATCTATTATAGTATATTTGTTTGGTTTTGTTATCGCAAGGGCAGTGTTCTTTCAGATGGATCCCCTTGCAGTCGGCATTTTCACTGCGGCTTACCTTGAGAGGGCTGGAGGAGGGCTGCTTTTTTTTGCGGTTCTTGCAGGTATTTACAGTGCGCTACCATTTACGGTAGCACTTAAATACCTGTTAACCCTGGTGGCATCCCTTGTCCTACTGGAGACACCGCTGCTGAAGAGGAAGGATATCTCCAGATCCGTACTGTATGCCTTGCCTCCTGTAATTCTGGGTATCTTCTCGTTGATTGAAGCCGCTTCTGTAGGTTGGTCTGTGGATTATATTGCCTTGGCAGCTTTGGAGTCATTGATTGCTTATATTTCTGCAGTGATCTTTGGAAGCGGGACAAGCTTACTTCTCAGTGAAGGCAGGAATTATAGAATCAGCAATGAACAGATGGTCAGCCTGGCATTCCTGGTTGCGGTATTCCTATATGCTGTCCCCGATATCGGGGGTCCGAATGTTGCACCGGTAGAGACAGCAGTATATTTTATCATATTATTTTTTACATATAAGTACGGCGTCGGTCAGGGAACGGTTGCGGGAGCTGTATCCGGTTTTGCCCTGACGCTGCGCGGGGCTCCTCTGTCGGGAATTAGTATTTATACTATGATGGGGGTCATCACAGCTGCTTTCCGTGAACTGGGAAGAATCCCGACAGCAGCTATCTTTGCTCTTTCTGCAGGCTTCGGTGGTCTTATCTATGAGGACATGGCGCTTTCTGTCCGGGAAGCCGGGGCATTGGCTTCAGCGATCCTTATTTTTCTTTTACTTCCTCACAGTATTGTTTATCGTGTAGACTCAGTGGAAGGAGAAAAGGGCAGGGAGTCCCTGGCTGCACAGCATCTGAAGAAAATCGCCAATTCCAGAATGAAGGTGTTTTCCGACTCCTTCCTTAAGCTGTCCAAAACCCTGGAGTCTATTAGCGACAAGCAGACGAAATTCAAACAGCAGGAGCTGAATTATATCTTTGAGGACATCTCCGAAAAGCTGTGTAAGAACTGTAATAAATGCAACTTATGTTGGGAGCAGAATTTTAAGGATACCTATCAATCCACCTGCAGCATGTTTGATATTGCTGAGAAGAACGGTTTTATACAGAAGGAGGATATTCCGCAATCCTTTCTTGATGCCTGCATCTGTGCAGACCAGTTTCTTCAGGAAACAAACAGAGGGTTTGAGATAGCGAAGTTAAACCACATCTGGAGCAACCGGGTCGCAGAAAGCAGGGAAGTGATCGCTGATCAGCTGAAGGAGGTGTCTAGCTGCATTCAGAATATTACAGGAGACATCTACAGTACTGCTCTGTCCTTAAAGCCGGAGGAGGAGATGGTACGCCGGAAACTGAATTCCGGTCATATCCGGGTGAAGAGCATTACGATCATTGAGCGAAGTGATAAGAGAAAGGAGATCTATCTCAATGCTTCTGCCTCCAGGAGTAGATGCATTACAGCAAAGGAAGCAGCAAATATGATCGGAGAGTCACTTGGAATCAGGTTTCGGGTGTCGGATTCCTCAAAGACTGTTCTATCCAAAGAGTATGAGAATTTCATATTTATCGAGGATACAAAGTTCAAGGTGCTTACCGGAGTTGCTAGGGCAATGAAGGATAATGTATCTGGGGATAATTTCTCTCTGCTTAAGCTTGAAGCAGGTAATTTTATGATTGCCCTGTCGGACGGCATGGGGACAGGATCAGAGGCCGGACAGGAGAGTGAGACTGTAATCGGTCTTCTGGAACAGCTAATCGAAGCCGGCTTCAAGACAGAGACTGCAATCAAATTGATTAACTCCAGTCTGGTGCTGAAGGCTGATAAGCAGAGCTTTACTACGATTGATATGGGAATGATCAATCTGTTTACCGGGATGTGTGAGTTTACGAAGATCGGTGCGGCTGCTGCTTTTATCAAGCGTGATAACTGGGTAGAAACCATAAGCTCTACGACACTGCCCATCGGTATGTTCGGTAATGTGGATTATGATTCGGTAACAAAGAAGCTGTATGAGGGTGATATTATTATCATGGTGACGGATGGGGTCCTGGATTCTATTATGGAGGAGAATAAGGAGGCCTTCATGGAGCAACTGATTAGTGAAATGAAAAGCGTTAATCCGCAGGAGATCGCAAACCGCATTCTGGATAAAACCCTGGAGCAGAGTAATTATACTCCTAAGGATGATATGACTGTAATTACTGCCGGAATCTGGTTAAAATAGAAGATAGAATAAAATGGATTGAAAATTAGGTATGAATGGATTATGATGAGATAAAAGTAGCCCTGTGTCATTCGGCTTAACAGCAGAGTACCTGCCCGAGAAAGCCGGGCATCAACATTACCATGGGATGAAGACATGATTGATAAAGTATCAAAATATATTGATGAGAATAATTTAATAACCGAGGGGGATAAAATCGTTGTCGGTGTATCAGGTGGGGCAGATTCGGTCTGTCTTCTCCATATACTAAACGAATTATACCAAAATAAAGCCGTTCAGCTGCTCGTTGCACATGTCCATCACGGAATAAGGGGAGAAGAGGCTGACAGGGATGAGGAATTCGTACACCGGCTTGCAGATAAGCTCGGGCTTCCGTTCCTAAGCTATCGGTATGATATCCCACGCATTGCCGAAGAAGAAGGCATGACTGAGGAGGAAGCGGGAAGAGAGCTCCGATACAGTACCTTTCTCACAATATGTAATACCCATGGGTGTAATAAAATCGCGATTGCACATAATAGAAATGATAATGCAGAAACTGTGCTTTTTCACCTGTTTCGTGGCAGCGGAATCAGAGGCTTAGGGGGTATCTCCTCCTCAAGGGAAGCAAGCCGTGACCAGAAAAGTATTACAATGATACGTCCTCTTCTATGTGTCCTTAGGGAAGAGATTGAGGAATATCTGACCAATAACCGGATAGAATACTGTACTGACGCCAGTAACCTTAGCGAGTGCTACAGCCGCAATAAGCTGCGGAATAAAGTCCTTTCCTATGTTACTAGAGAGGTTAACTCCGGTGCTGTTATTCATATTACCGAGGCAGCAGAGGAACTGAAGGAAGCAAGTGACTTTATTGAGAAGCAAGTTACGGCAAAGCAGCTGGAACTCGTACGCTTTCTGGAAGTGGACGGAGTGCCTTTATTTGAGTTTGATGTAGAGGCTATGAATCGGGAGGATATCGTTATTCAGAAGGGTATCATCATAAAGCTCCTTGAGAAGCTGACCGGTAGCCGCAAGGATATCGGCAGAACCCATGTACTTAAGCTATTGGAGCTGTTGAGTAAACCGGTTGGAAAACAGATCAGTCTACCTTACGGTGTTACAGCGAAGCGCAGTTATCAAACGATCAGGGTATTTCGACAGGAGAAACTAATCCTGACACAGGAGGTAAAGGTTCGGATTGATCCGGTTATACTTAAGCTACCGGGCAGTGTAGTAGCAGATCCTGTTGGGATAACAGTAGAAACGGGAGTTATATCCAATAAAAAAGGATTAACATTTCCTAAAAATAGTTGTACGAAATGGTTTGACTATGATAAAATAGAGAATGCTTTAGAGTTAAGAACCCGGAAAGACGGTGATTTTCTTCAGATAAACAGCCTGGGAGGAAGAAAAAAGCTTAAGGATTATTTCATAGACCAAAAGCTTCCGAAGGAGCAGCGGGACTCAGTGCTGCTGATAGCGGATGGCAGCCATATCCTGTGGATTCTCGCAGACGGGGACCGCATGAGTGAGAAGTATAAGATAACGAAGGAAACAACTAGAATACTTTGGATTACTATAAATGACGCGGAGGAAAAAGAAGATGGAAGATAACGTAAGTGTTTTGATTTCGGAAAATCAGGTTAATTTAAGGATTAAAGAATTAGCAGAACAAATCAACAAGGATTATGAGGGAAAGAGCATTCACCTGATCTGTATTTTAAAGGGAAGTATATTTTTCAGCTGTGATTTGGCTAAGAGAATTACGCTTCCGTTGACCTTCGATTTTATGTCCGTATCCAGCTACGGTAATGAGACCGTGAGCTCAGGCCGCGTAAAAATTGTAAAGGATTTGGATGAATCCATCCAGGGACAGCATGTCTTAATTGTTGAGGACATCATTGATTCCGGAAGAACATTGGCGTATTTGATGGATCTGCTCAGCACCAGGTCTCCCGAGAGTATCGAAATCTGTACGTTACTTGATAAGCCTGACCGCAGGGTTACGGATGTGGATGTGAAGTATGTCGGCTTCGAGATACCGGATAAATTTGTGGTTGGGTATGGTTTGGATTATCAGCAGCTATATAGAAATTTACCCTATGTTGGTGTTATTGAATAAGCTATCGTAACTATTTATTAGTTGTAGTGCATAAGCGCATCAATGCGCGGTTCGTAAGAATCGTATGACTGAATAGTCATAAGAAATCATCAAATAGGATATAGATAGATTAGATTTGCTTTGAAGGAGGTTGTTTGGTGAGAAAACAAATGAAAGGCTATGGTTTTTACCTGATCATACTGGCTATTATCATTATGACATTATATGTATCCGATAATTTCAGTACTAGTAATAAAGATGAATATTCCGAAGCCCAGTTGATCGAGGATATTAAGGCAGACAGGGTGCAATCGGTTGAAATATATCAGAACCAAGAAGTTCCGACCGGAGAAATCAAAATTTCACTGGTAGATCAGGATAAAAAAGAGAACTTAGCGGTAACCGATGTCAATGAGATAAAGGGGATATTGAAAGAGGCAGATATAGAATTCTATACACATAATATATCCAAACCCAGCTGGTTCTTAACAACGGTACTTCCCTATATTCTGATTTTCGTAGTCGTGATTGCGTTATTTTCCTTCCTGTCAAATCAGGCATCTGTCGGCGGTGGCAACAGTAAGGTAATGAACTTCGGCAAGAGCAGGGCCAAGATGACAACAGAAGAGAATAAGACGACTACCTTTAAGAATGTGGCAGGACTTGAGGAGGAGAAGGATGAGCTGAAGGAGATCGTGGATTTCTTAAAATCTCCGAAGAAGTACATCCAGGTCGGTGCGAGAATTCCGAAGGGTGTTCTGCTAGTAGGACCTCCGGGAACCGGTAAAACCCTGCTTGCCAAGGCAGTGGCAGGAGAAGCGGGAGTTCCGTTCTTTTCGATCTCCGGTTCTGATTTCGTGGAAATGTTTGTGGGTGTCGGTGCATCCAGAGTAAGAGACCTATTTGAGGATGCGAAGAAGAATTCCCCTTGTATTGTATTCATAGATGAGATAGATGCAGTTGCCAGACGCAGAGGAACCGGCATGGGCGGTGGCCATGATGAGAGGGAACAGACCTTAAATCAGCTGCTGGTTGAGATGGACGGTTTCGGCGTGAACGAAGGAATCATCGTAATGGCGGCAACCAACCGTGTTGATATCCTGGACCCTGCAATTTTGCGTCCCGGACGCTTTGACCGTAAGGTAGCTGTTGGCCGGCCCGATGTAAAGGGCAGGGAGGAGATCCTTCAGGTACATGCGAAGGGTAAGCCGCTGGGCGATGATGTGGACCTGAAGCAGATCGCACAGACCACGGCAGGCTTTACGGGAGCCGATCTTGAAAACCTGATGAATGAAGCAGCTATCGGTGCAGCCAGGGATAACCGAAGCTTTCTGAACGCCGAGGATATTAAGAAGGCCTTTATCAAGGTCGGTATTGGTCAGGAGAAGAAGAGCAAGGTTATCACCGAGAAGGAGAAGAGGATCACTGCTTATCATGAAGCCGGTCATGCAATCCTGTTCCATGTCCTTCCGGATGTGGGTCCTGTCTATACTGTATCCATTATTCCGACTGGAACCGGTGCTGCAGGCTATACGATGCCCCTACCCGAGAAGGATGAGATGTTTGATACCAGGGGTAGAATGCGTCAGGATATCATCGTAGGTCTCGGTGGCAGAGCTGCTGAAGAACTGATAATGGAGGATATCACCACTGGTGCTTCGGGAGATATCAAGACTGCAACAAAGATTGCCAGAGCCATGGTTACCCGTTATGGCTTCTCTGAATCTATCGGCATGGTGAATTATGATAATGATGACGACGAAGTATTCATCGGACGGGATCTTGCGCATACCAGAAGCTACAGCGAGAGTATCGCAAATAAGATTGATGAGGAAGTAAGAACTATCATTGATGGCTGCTATAAGGAAGCCAAGAGGATTCTGGTGGAGAATATGGATAAGCTGGAGAATTGCGCAAAGCTTTTAATTGAAAAAGAGAGGATAGGCAGGGAAGAATTCGAAGCACTATTCGAAGTTTAGTTTTGAATTCTTCTATCAGTAGTTGAATCCAAAGGAGCTCTTTGAGCGAAATGTATTAATATGTAAATCTATATTTGTATATATTGACGAAAAAATTATTATTATTTTGTAAAGTTTGTGCACACTTATGTTGAGGCACGTGCTATACTATGAATGTAAACCCCAATACATTATATAGTTTTTGCTACACCCCCATAAGTAACAAAAATACCTTCTCCGAAAAAGGACAGTGCGAACTGTCCTTTTTTACGTTAGCCGATAAATATAACAACGTTG
>JAEZHX010000183.1 GCA_023436765.1 Bacillota bacterium | reverse complement strand
GAGGAACCCAGGGAAGAGCTTCTTAAAAAGAATATATTATTTGTAGCCGGAGGTGTCGGTGCGGCTCCTGTTTACCCTCAGGTTAAGTGGATGAAGGAGAACGGCTATGATGTGGACTGCATTATTGGCGCAAGAAACAAAGAACTGATCATTCTTGAGGACAGGATGAAGGAATACGCAAAGAATGTTTACATAACAACCGATGACGGTTCCTATGGCGCTAAGGGGAATGTAAACGACTGCCTAAGGGATCTCGTACAGAATCAGGGAAAAAAATATGATCTCGTTATCGCAATCGGTCCGATGATTATGATGAAATTCGTATGTATCCTCACGAAAGAATTGGGAATTAAGACCATCGTCAGCATGAATCCGGTTATGGTGGACGGTACGGGCATGTGCGGCGCCTGCAGGCTTTCCATCGGAAATGAAGTAAAATTTGCCTGCGTGGATGGACCCGAGTTTGACGGTCATTTAGTCAACTTTGATGAAGCAATGAAAAGGTCTCAGATGTATAAGTCAGCAGAGGGAAAGAAGGTCCTTCGGGAGAGAGAAGGAGATACTCACCATAGCAAAGAGTGTGGCTGCCACGAGGAATAATCCTGTGAGGAGTAATCTTCACCTTGTACTAGAAATAGGTTAATCGCAGTTTGATGGAGGATATAGAATGGATGTTTTAAAGAAGGTTCCGATCAAGGAGCAGGATCCTAAGGTGCGTGCTCATAATTTTGATGAGGTGTGCCTTGGTTACAATATGGAAGAAGCAAAGGCAGAGGCAGAACGCTGTATTCAGTGTAAGAACCCGAAATGTGTTACCGGATGTCCGGTTTCCATCGATATTCCGGGTTTTATTAAGGAGATTGTGAACGAGGATGTCGAAGCTGCTTTTAAGGTGATCGGTAAGTATTCCGCACTTCCGGCAGTTTGCGGAAGAGTTTGCCCTCAGGAGAGTCAGTGCGAGGAGCGTTGTATCCGTGGCATTAAGGGGGATCCGGTCTCCATTGGTAAGCTGGAGCGTTTCGTAGCTGACTGGGCCAGGGAGAATAAAATTACCCCTGAGCTTCCTAAGGAGAAGAAGGGAATTAAGGTCGCAGTCATCGGCTCCGGTCCGGCAGGACTTACCTGTGCAGGAGAACTGGCGAAGATGGGCTATGATGTGACGATTTTTGAAGCACTGCATGAGCCTGGCGGTGTTTTGGTATATGGTATTCCCGAATTCAGACTACCCAAGAACAGCGTGGTAAGGACTGAGGTGGAGAATGTATTGGCATTGGGCGTTAAGCTGGAAACCAATGTAATCATAGGCAAATCCGTAACGATAGACGAGCTGATGGAAGAGGAGGGCTTTGAAGCTATCTTTATCGGCTCAGGAGCAGGACTTCCGAAATTCATGGGGATTCCGGGTGAGAATGCGAATGGTGTATTCTCTGCCAATGAATATTTAACCAGGAATAACCTGATGAAGGCATTTGATTCCAGCTATGACACACCGATTATTACAGGTAAGAGGGTTGCTGTAGTCGGTGGCGGCAATGTGGCAATGGATGCTGCAAGAACCGCATTACGTCTCGGAGCTGAGGTTTATGTCGTTTACCGCAGAAGCGAAGCGGAGCTTCCTGCCAGAGTGGAGGAGGTACATCATGCGAAGGAGGAAGGCATCATCTTTCAGCTTCTGACTAATCCGACGGAGATTCTGGTCAACGAGAATGGCTGGGTATCCGGAATGCGCTGCATAGAGATGGAGCTTGGAGAGCCGGATGAATCCGGTAGAAGAAGACCGGTAGAGAAGAAGGATTCAGAGTTCGTCCTGGAGGTGGATACGGTGATCATGTCCCTCGGAACCAGCCCTAATCCGCTGATTTCTTCTACTACACAGGGGCTGACTACCAACAAACACAGATGTATTATTGCAGATGAAACAACCGGGCAGACCTCCAGGGAGGGGATCTTTGCTGGTGGTGATGCGGTAACCGGAGCAGCTACTGTAATTCTTGCAATGGGGGCAGGGAAAGCGGCAGCCAAAGGAATTGATGAGTATTTAGCTTCTAAGAGAAAATAGACAAAACGGGATAATTCGTATGGGGAGCGAATGACTTACCATTGGAGGATGTATGGGTGCTTATGGGTTTAACCAGACGGTTGTTGCTTTTGTATTAGCGGCCGCAATCGGGATACTGCTGTGGATGGTACTTCTATTCTTCCGGCTTCGGAAGCTTAAGCGTATACAAGAACAGACAGACCAGGAAAATAAGAAACTGAAGGATGAATACCGAGAACTTGAGGCAGTATATGAAGCTTCTTTAAGTTCCCTGAATGATCTTACAGTGAAATATGAAGAGCTGTATAGGAACAGAGATAATATGAAGAAGCTTGCCTATACGGATTATCTCACAGAGCTTCCGAACAGAATTGCATTTACCGAGATGCTGGATAATGTCATGCTGACGATCCGAAATGAAGAAATTGTTGGAATCATGGATATTGATCTGGATAATTTTAAGAATATCAATGATACCCTCGGGCACTCCTACGGTGATGAACTTCTGATTGACGTGACCTACCGCTTGAAGCAAGCAATGGATGAGAACGACTATCTGGCAAGGATAGGCGGGGATGAATTTATTGTGTTAACTCAGAACCTGAAGGATACGGTTTCCTACGAAGAGAAAATACGTAAAATCAGGAATGTATTCAGCTACCCCTTTATCCTGACAACGAAGGAATACTTTGTTACTGTCAGCATCGGAGTCGCATTTGCTCCGAAGGACGGGAAGACATCACAGACACTGATCAAGAATGTTGATTCAGCAATGTATGTTGCCAAGGCAAATGGGAAGAATACATATGCTTATTTCGATTATACCTTCAACCTGAAGCTGACGGAGAAGATAGAGACTCAATCGGAGCTCAGAAAAGCGATTGAACGGGATGAGTTTATTCTGTTCTACCAGGCTCAGATGGATCTGGAGACGAAGAAGGTAGTAGGGTTCGAAGCACTGATTCGCTGGAAACATCCTACCAAAGGTATAGTTGGGCCAGATGAATTCATCTATCTGGCAGAGGAAACCGGACTGATCGTACCAATTGGTAAGTGGGTGCTGCTTACAGCCTGCAGGCAACTGAAGCAGTGGACTAACGAAGGCTATAACGATATTAATATGGCTGTAAATCTATCAGCAAGGCAATTCAAGGATAAGGATTTTGTCAAACTGGTATGTGATACCATTGAAGAGACGGGAATAGACCCCCGCAGACTGGAGCTGGAAATTACCGAGACGGTAGCACTGGACGATTTGGAATATACCATTTCCACGATTAAGGAGCTTAGAAAGATTGGTGTGAATTTCTCACTGGATGACTTTGGAACCGGCTATTCCTCCATGAATTATCTGAAGCGGTTACCTGTCAGCAACCTGAAGATTGATAAGAGCTTCTTAGATACTGTGATGGAGGATCAGAGTGACCAGAGGATCATTCAGACGATCATCACCCTGGCTAGAAATCTGGATCTGGATGTCATCGCAGAGGGTGTGGAACGGAATGATCAGGAGCAGTTTTTACAGGAGTCCAGCTGCAATAAGGCACAGGGCTTCTTATACAGCAAGCCGGTGCCGAGAGATTTGGCGGAGAAATTTCTGAAAATTCGGTCAAATGACATAAAAAATGAATAAGTTGAGAATAGGGATCATATTTCGCTGCTCATCCATGCTTTTTGAGCTGCTGTGAAGCAGCGAAAGGAGGTCAGAATGAAAGACGCGAAGTGTGTTTCCACCGGGTTTTTAACGATTCAGGGAGGCTGCTATGCAGCCTTCCTTTTTCTGGACATGACGGGAGGCAGCATCAGTTTATCAACAGGAATAAAGTTTAGCATCATCCTGTTCTGCTTTCTGTACGCATTATTAAGGCGAGGGGGAAATGGAATCAGGGATTTATTCTTGGTCCGTTCCGCTCTTTTTTTCACGCTGGTTTCTGATTTTATTATTTTGTTTCTTCCGGCAGAAGCATATATCTTCGGAGTAGGCTCCTTTCTGATCGTTCAGCAGCTATACGGCATCAGACTGAGGGGAATTGATAATCTAAGAAGAGGACTGCCGGAGAAGCATGGTTTCCTTGGCTCTTTTCTCCTCCGACTGACCTTGGAGCTTGTGATCACCTTGATCGTCCTCCTCGGATTGTTCATCGCAGAGGTAAGAGCGGACAGCTTACTTTTTACTTCAGTCTTATACTTTGTTTGCCTGGTTCATAATGTAGTTACAGCTATCCGCCTTGCTATCCTGAAACCTCGTGTGATCAGCGATATCATTTTTGCGGTGGGACTGGTACTGTTCCTGCTATGTGATATCAATGTAGGACTGTTCAATCTATCCGGTTTTATACCTTTTACGGGGAAAACAGCGGAGCTTATATACCGGATGGCGACCATCCTCATGTGGACCTTCTACGCGCCCTCAC
>JAEZHX010000279.1 GCA_023436765.1 Bacillota bacterium | reverse complement strand
GCTGCCGTTACCACAGCCTCTTCAGGCTATGGAGATGAAGGGCTGACAGGATATCAAATTCCTCTCGAAGCCTCTCCCGGAGAACAATCAGACTTAATCAATTTGAGCAACAAGGGCGAAGCAGGCGGTGCTCTTCCCTCTGGTGCCAAGCTTATTCCTACCGGGCTTGAAGCCCCTGAAGGGGCAAGTGGAAATGCTTCTGTAAGTCCTGCCGGAATCGCTGCGGATATCCTGGCGTCGGAAGCAATAGTTGCAGATAGCTCCTTCGGCCACCCCTCCTCCGATGCTTCCTTATCACCCCAGTTCTTAAACTCTGAAACTGTTTCTTCGAATGTCGGTACACCCCTGTCCACATCGAACGGTTCATTGAGCTTGAAGGATCTTATTCCCTGGCTGTCCGAAGCACTGGAAGTATTCTCGGAAGCGGAAACAAGCACGGAAGGAACTCTCTTCGCTAAGCCTGCTGATGGAGAGAGCCCTATTCTGAAGAACATGATACAGTATCATTCGGATGGAACTCTTAAGGAGCTTTCTCCTGAATTACTAAATCATCTGGATAAACTGCTTCGGCAGAAGTGGACTCTTACTCCGGAACAACTGTCCGATAAGGATTCATTGAAGGATTTATATAAGAAGCTTGAGGAGGATCTGAACAGACTGGACAGCTTAATCAGATTTCATAGGGAAACACAAGAAACTCAGCTGTCGAAGGAGCCGATAAGAAATCTTCAGGATAATCTGCAATTTATGAAGGCGCTGAACCAGCTGTTCTCCTATGTTCAGCTGCCGCTCAGATTTCAGGACAGGGAGGTCCATGGAGAGCTCTATGTTTTTAACAAAAAAAATGCCCTTCCTGGTAGGAAGGACACTTTAAGTGTATTAATTCATCTTGATATGACCGAACTCGGAGCACTGAATATACATATGAAGCTGGAAAGAGATCAAATCCAGGCCACGTTTGCGGTAGATAATACAGAAGCAGGAAATATCATTCAGGATCATCTTCCTGAGCTGACTGCAGCCCTTACTCGTAAGGGTTATCAGCTGAAGGCTCGGGTAGAGAAGCAGGAACAGCCCAAAGAGCTGATCAAGGATTTTCTGGAACAGGATCCTTCGGGAAATTCAATTCAGACCTTTTCCTTTGATACCAGGGCTTAGGCCTCTTCCCTGCTGATTTTCTCGTCATATTCATCAAATATATAGGATAAGATCGTAGCCATCCCAATAAATTCACAGCCATACAGGGTCTTATTCTCTTCCAACGGCTGACTACGGATTATTTTAACGACACAACGGAGTGTATCCTGATTAATCAGATTAATATTGGCATTAAAATAATACCCCAGGGGGAGAATACTTTCTGAAATAAACCCGATGCCGGTTTTGGAAATGTTAATTACATCGATCGGTGCATTCAGATTGGCTACCAATATATTATCTTGTTTATAAAGATTTATAATATCCAGGGTAAGTGTAACTGGCATCCGTTTGGCTTTTCTTCTTTCTTCCATAGGGCTACCTCCTTATGTAAATTATGGTGTTGGATAAAGGTATTATAGCTTAATTTTCCAGCATTTACAATATAATTTTATAAAATTAATTTGAACTCACCAGGCTGTCAGACCCCTATCGTTTATATCCCTGCCATGTTATTCAATTCTGTAAAAACCCCGTAAAATAAAAGTACCGTTGAGGTGAATTGGCTTCCACGCCGGATTCTATCTCATCGGTACTTTTTGAATCTTATCCTCTATACTCATTGGATAATCTGACCGGCCTAGCTATGAATTGCCTCAGATGCGACAGATCTACAGCGATTGCCTGAGACTTGATTCACTGCAGCTCGTCTAGCAGCTCCTTTACAAGCAGGTTCACTGCTCCCGGATCAGCTTTTCCCTTCATCTCCTTCATGGTTTGACCGACGAGAAAGCCCATCGCTCTCACCTTACCGCTCTTATAATCTGCAACGGATTGAGGGTTTTCTGTAAAGACCCGTTCTATCACAGAACGCAGCAGGCTGTTATCGGATACCATGCCAAGCCCATGCTTCTCCACATACTCCTGCGGATCTGCATTTTCTTTGAAAATCTGTTCAAACACTTCCTTCGCTATCGTACGGTTGATCTTATTACTATCCACCATGTCGATCAGCTTTGCTAACTGTGCAGGCGTAAAAATAATCTCCTCCGCATCCATTTCCTGCTCCTTCAGCAGCCGCATGGTCTCCACCATGAGCCAGTTGGACACCTCTTTGGGTTTCCCACTGAGTGCGACCGTGCCCTCAAACAGATCGGCCAGGTGCTTCGAGGAGGTGATGATGGAGGCATCATAGGCGGGAATTTCGAATTCCCTCTCGTAGCGTATCATCTTCTCATCCCTAAGCTCCGGCTGTTCCTTTCTAATTCGGTCGAGCCATTCATTACTTATATAGATAGGCGGAAGATCGGGCTCGGGAAAATAACGATAATCCTGGGCATCCTCCTTGGAACGCATCGCAAAGCTGGAATCCTTATTATCATCCCAGCGTCTGGTCTCCTGAATAACCTTCTTTCCGAATTCCAGCAGTTCTATCTGACGCTTTCTCTCCCCCTCGATTGCTCTGGCAATTGCCTTGAAGGAATTCATGTTCTTCATTTCCGTTCTGGTACCAAACTCCTTTGCTCCCATTTCTCTGACGGACAGGTTGATATCTGCACGCAGGGAGCCCTCCTGCATCTTACAATCGGATACACCCAGATATTGAAGGATCAGCTTCAGCTTGTCAAGGTAGGCAACCACTTCCTCTGCGGAACGCATATCCGGTTCGCTGACGATCTCGATCAGTGGAACTCCGCAGCGGTTATAATCCACTAGGGTACAATCCCCCCACGGATCATGAATCAGCTTTCCGGCATCCTCCTCCATATGAATCTCATGAATTCTTACCATCTTCTTCCCTGCTGCTGTCTCAATCTCGATTCCGCCATCCCTTGCAATAGGCAGGTATAGCTGTGATACCTGATATGCCTTAGGAAGATCAGGGTAGAAATAATTCTTACGATCGAATTTACATTTCTGGGTGATGGAGCAGTTCAGGGCAAGGCCCGCTGCAATCGCATACTCCACGACCTGTTTATTCAGTACAGGCAGAGTTCCCGGCATACCGGTACATATCGGACAGCAGTGGGTATTCGGTTCTCCGCCGAACTGTGTGGTACAGGCACAGAAGATCTTTGATTTCGTTGCCAGCTCCACATGGACCTCAAGACCTATGACAGTTTCGTATGTTTTCATATCCTAGCCCTCCTTTCTGTCCGACTGTATCAGCTCTGTATTCGGGGATACCCACGTGCTTTCCTGTTCATAGCTATAGGCAGCCCGCAGAATTTCCTTCTCGCCGAAATGTTTCCCGATGAGTTGAAGCCCGATCGGCAGTCCTGAACTGTCCCTACCGCAGGGCAGGCTGATGGCGGGAAGCCCAGCCAGGTTTACGGATACAGTATAGATATCGGCAAGATACATCTTCAGCGGATCGGAAAGACTCTCTCCCAGCTTCGGTGCAGTCGTTGGTGCTATCGGTCCAAGCAAAAGATCATATTTCTCAAAGGCCCTCTGAAAGCCCTGATTGATCACCGCCCGGACCTTCAATGCCTTATTATAGAAAGCATCATAATAGCCGGAGCTGAGTACAAAGGCTCCTATCATAATTCTGCGTTTCACCTCATCCCCAAAGCCTTCACTTCTGGATCTCTTATATAGCTCCTGCAATCCTTCAAACTCCGAGGTACGGTATCCGTATTTCACACCATCGAAGCGGGATAGGTTAGAGCTGGCCTCCGCACATGCGATGACATAGTAGGAGGGAACCGCAAAATCTACCGCATGGAGTTCAAATTCTTCTACAATAGCTCCCTTGCTTCGCAACACCTCTGCGGCTTTTAAAATCGCTATTTTCACTTCCTCCTCCAGACCATCTCCGAAATAATCCCTCGGAATACCGATTTTTAATCCCTTTACATCATCCTTAAGCGCTTCCAGGAACCCCGAATCCCTATGTGCTACGGAAGTGGAATCCCTCTCATCCTGTCCGGTGATAACCTCCAAAGCGCCAGCACAGTCTGAAACATTCCTTCCTATGGTGCCGATCTGATCCAGAGAGGAGGCATAGGCAATCAGACCATACCTGGATACTGTCCCATAAGTGGGTTTTATGCCTGTTACACCACAATAACCGGCGGGCTGGCGAATGGAGCCGCCGGTATCGGAGCCCAGAGCATAGAAGGCCTCTCCCGATGCCACTGCAGCAGCTGACCCGCCGCTGGAGCCTCCCGGCACATGTTCCGGGTTCCAAGGGTTTCTGGTTATTCCGAAGCAAGAAGTCTCTGTCGTACTTCCCATAGCAAATTCGTCCATATTCGTCTTGCCGAGTAGGATCGCACCGGCCTTTTTCAGCTTTGAAACCACTGTCGCATCATAGGTCGGAACAAAATTCGAAAGTATCTTTGAAGCACAAGTGGTCCTCACATCCTTTGTACAGATGTTGTCCTTAATTGCCATCGGAACTCCTGCCAGGGGAGAATTCATAAGCTCCCCGGCATCAAGCTGCTTCTGTACCTCGGCTGCTCTCTGATAAGCCTCTTCCTCCAATACTGTGATATAGCTATGGCAGGCCGGTTCCTGCTCTTTGATCTTATCTATCTGAGCTTTAACAGCTTCCAGGGCGGATAGATCCCTATGCCTGATCAGCTTACCAAGCTCCAGAGCCGTCATTTTCGTAATATCCATCATCGTTACCTCCATCATTCTCCAGAAGAACCAGGGGTGAGCCTGCTCTTGCGAAACTCCGCCTTTCTTCTCTCGTCATGCTTTCGCATGACTTTTACCTGCATGTTTTTCGTAGGACAATTGGTACGTATTCTTTCGCATCACTAGGGCAGGCACACCTTACAGGACTATGGCCTGCAGGTTTTCACAGGATTATTCCACCGTCTTCGGAACAACGAAGCTTCCGTCCTTCTTATCCGGAGCATTCTGTAATAATGCCTCTCTGTCATCCTGATTGAAGACCACATCCTCCCGGAATACATTACTGACCGGAAGAACGTGGGACATTGGCTCCACGCCTTCTGTGTCCAGTCCGTTCATCGTCTCAATATACTCCAGGATACGATCCAGCTCCTTCGCAACCCCAGCCTTCTCTTCCACTGATACAGATAACTTCGCCAGCGCCGCAACATAATCCACCGTCTTCTCATCTATCCTCATGCTAATTCCTCCTTCTCTGCTTCTTATGGCTCCAATCTGGAAACATCCCTCGGAAACAGGGTAGTTTCCCTTACATTCTGCTCTCCGATCAGTCTCATCGTCAGACGCTCAAGACCGATCCCCAGACCTCCATGGGGCGGCATTCCGTGCTTATGGATCATAAGGAAATTCGTAAATTCCTCCGGGTCCATGCCCCTGGCCTTCATTTTTGTCACCTGTTCCTCATAATCATGGATTCTCTGTCCACCGGTGGTGATTTCCATCCCCTTAAACAACAAATCAAAGCTTAAGGTAAATCTCGAATCCGTGGGATCATCCATGGCATAGAACGGTCTCTTCTTGGAGGGATAGTGTGTTACAAATACAAAATCGCTGTCATATTCTTCTTTAAAGTATCGCCCGATCAGGACCTCCTCCTCAGGCTCCAGATCATAAGGATTTCTGATTTTACGGTTATATTTATCGGCTACCAGCTGTTTTGCCTCATCAAACCGAACTGCGGGGATCCTTGAGATATCGGGCAGTATAACCTCCAGCAGCCTCAGTTCCTTCCCGTAATTGGTAGCTAGCATATGGAAGATGGAACGAAGCACCTCTGTCTCCATCTCCATGATATCCTCAAAGCCTTTGATATATCCCATCTCAAAGTCCAGACTGGTATATTCGTTCAGATGCCTGGTCGTATTATGCTTCTCTGCTCTGAAGACCGGTGCAGCCTCAAAGACTCTGTCGTAAACGCCGACCATGGTCTGTTTATAAAACTGGGGGCTTTGTGCCAGGAAGGCTTTCCTGCCGAAATACTCCAGCTTGAAAACATTTGCTCCACCCTCTGCATTTCCTGCTACCAGCTTTGGAGTGCGGATCTCTGTAAAGTCCTGAGAAAATAGATAATCACGGAATCCTCTGACGATGCCCTCCTGAAGCTTAAAGATTGCCCTCTCTCTGATATTTCGTAAGGCTACGGGGCGATAGGTCAGCTTTGTCTCCAGTGAGGTTTTCATCTTCCATTTACTGATTGGAACCGGCATCATGGTCCCTTCCTTCGGAGAAGATAGTACTGCAATATTCGTAAGCCTTATCTCAAAGCCCTGTGGTGCTCTCTCCTCTTCGTGGAGACTACCTTCCACCACTACGGCCATTCCTTCCTTGAGCTCCTTTAGGGAACATCCGGTCTGAGCCTTATCACAGACACATTGAACCAGGCCCTCACGCTTTCTTAGAACGATGAAAGCGAATTCTCCCAGATCCCGGATCGTGTGTATGGTTCCGTTCATCTTAACATTACCGTTTAGGTCCCTCCCTACTATGTCTCTGATTTCTAACGTATCCTTTTCCTTGATACCGGTCACGAATTCCATAATATTCCCTCCTTTATAAAATCATAATATTTGTAGAATAGCAATCCTTTTCATGCAGCTCGCCACCTTTCGGTTCACGCTTCGCGTTCCCTCTGGTTCGTGGGCGCGCTCGCATTCCCTTCCCTGCTCTCACAGAACTGCAAATCTTTCATACAGCACGCCACCTTTCGGTTCACGCTTCGCGTTCCCTCTGGTTCGTGGGCGCGCGCGCATTTGCTTCCCTGCTCTCACAGAACTGCAGAACGTACTTCGTACGTTCCTCAGTTGAAGGAGCTATCCTGCTCTCGGACAAATGAATTTGTCCGGAGCCAGGATGGCTCCTTTAACCGGAAAACGCATGCGTTTTCCGGTTCTGTGAGAGGTTGCTTTGCTCACTTTGCCTTCACGCAAAAGAGTCCCGGAGAATTCTGATTGTGTCAGAATTCTCCGGGACGAGAAATTATAAGCATTGATTCCGTAAATTATACGGATACCCGTGGTACCACCCGAATTGGGAGCATGGCTCCCCGCTCTAATGCCTGTAACGTGTGCAACGCACGGGCCTACTGTTCTTTCGGACCGTGGGCTCCGGAGTGTTCCGTATCCTGCTTATCACCATGGGTATGCTCTCAGTCGGTGGCGCACCCTTCCTGTCTTAAGGTTATTCGGCAGGATAAAGTCTCCTTCTCAGCCGATCTCTTTATTCAATTATGGTATGATCCACTATAATCAATTCTGATATAAAGCTTTGTTTGTAAAAAAACAAAGATGTGGCTTTCTTATCTAGCCCAACATCTTTGTTGTTGACTTATATTATCATATATTATTTCCAGATGCAAGAAAAAAAATTAATATATTTTTAGCTTAATTACATTTCGTTTTTATGCGATATGGAGAGACTCCGGAGGGCACGGTTCCATGGGAATTATCTTTATAGATCCTCTGTTGTCGAACTGTCACCTCTTCGGGAGCTCAGTGGAAATCCTCCGGGTAGCTTGGGAATACAGAACGGTAATAATCCTTTTTGATGATGGATTGCGAAACCATAAACTTATTCTTTATTACTTTGTTGATATTTTGAACATAATCCTCAGGAAGCTCTTCGTTGGTAAGCTGAATGACTTCACCGGTTTCCGAATTGTATTTCACCTTATCCGTAATAAAACTCCTGTTATTTAAAATAACCAATGGCTCCGCATCGGAGAAGATATCCTTCCCCATCAGAAGTCTGGAATCATAGGGCAGCCCCCAAAGGTTCGAAAGGGTCGGCAATATATCCAGACTGGAGCAGGGCTCCTCCACAACGACCTTCTCCATCGTAGGATTCCAGAGAATAAAGTGATTTTTATAGACTTCAAAAACAGGATCCACCTCATGTCCTGCTATCTCATCCAGCTTTTCCTTCTCCCAGCCATAGGGATAATGGTCAGCGCTTAAGGCAATTACAGTCTTATCTGCCACTCCGGCTTCCTCCAGCTTTTTGATCAGCTGTTCCAGTGCTCTGTCAAGTTCGATCTGACAGGCAATATAGGCCCTGCAGTCCGAAGATAGGGGCAGGTCCTTAACCAACTCACGGTTCTTATAGGACATACTGTTACCGACAAAGGTATAGTTCATGTGCCCGCTGACGGTAAGGTAATATACATGGAACGGGTCCTCATCCGTATATTCCTCCACGGTATGGTTGATCATCTCCAGATCCGATTCCGGCCAGACATCGGATTCCAGTACCAAACCGTTCCCTTTCGCTTTGAAAATATATCCCAGGTTAGGATGAGTTTCATTTCGCTGATAATAGGTATAGGTATGATTGTGATAAGCCTTGCTCTCGACACCCAGAAGGTTGAACTGATGACCTAAGGAAAAAGGCATCAGATTATTTCTGGAGTGATACATGCTTCTGGTCCCGACCGGAATCAAACCGGTCATCGCAACAAATTCCCCATCACTGGTACTGGTCTGCCAGAGTGCGGTATAGAAATTATTGAAAACAAACCCCTCATTGGTCAGCCGGTAAAGGGTAGGAGTCAGATCCTTGTGGACAGCATAGGGAGAAAAGCCCTCCGCTGTAATCATAATAAGGTTATAGCCCTTGAACCTGCCGGTATATTCATTCTTGTTCGTAGGCATCTCCGCAGCAAAATACTGATGCAGTGTCTTAATCGTATCATCCTTTTCTTCCTTAGCCAGGTTATTAAAATCAATCTCCAATACATTCGGTGAGGTATCGATTGGTGCCTGGGTTGGCGGCGAAGTAGGTGTCGGTGTGGCATCCGGCTCTCTGGGCACAGGAGTGGCCGTTGGTATGGGGGCAGAGGTGGGCTTCGGAGCCACTGTCGGATTCACGACCTCATTACCGATCGCAGCTGTATCCGCCAGAACAAGCTTCTCATCCCCCTTGATCAGATTTGACAGATCAAACCTTGTCAGAGTAATCAGCCCAAGCTGCTTTCCGCACAGATCGGGCACCTTACTATGATGATAAAGATCATATGGAGAATAGTCTGCCTTACCGAAGATAAGTAAAGTCACTAAGGCTAACATATGCAGGGTAACCATTGCAGCAGTTAGGATTCCTTGCTCCTTTATCTTCCTCCTGTTACAGAGGAAGGATTTATGTAATAATAATGCCAGAATAGGCAAGGGAAGAAATAACAAGATCAGACCCGGCAGGCAGCTAATGATTGCTGTCAGAGCTTCCGAGCCAAAATCATTCATTGCATCTCCCGCCATCGCAAGTGTCTGAAAGGAGAAGTATATCTTGAATACATAGTAGTAGACCAACTGAACCGAGAAGGTCAGGCATAGGAGTGCTGTTATTACCCACATGATAATCCTGTTAACGGTATACTCAAAAAATCCTGTAAGTATTGTCATCAGTATTCCTGCCGGTATTGCAAGCAATACCGGATATATCATCTTAAGATCTATGGCTCTGTAATTAAAGAGGTGGAGTACCAGCTCCAGATAAATGATTAAGCCAATGAAAAAGGACAGCGGCCCGATAAAATTACTCTTTGGAAGCCGGTCCAGCTGATGGTCAAGGGCTTTCCCTACGGATATCATCCGGGCACCGATGCTTTTCGCAGGCTGATACTTTTCCTTCTTGCTCTCCATGTCCTTTCCGCTCGTTATCACCATTTCATCATCAAGTACTTTTTCCTTATTCTCATCCTGCCCTTGTTTCAGAGCGGCTTCTTCCTTTTCCTCATGATGCTGCTGATTTTGTAAACCCATACTACGGTTCCCTACCTTCGCTCAATATGAATACTTCCCTTACCACCCTTGCTTCTAATCTCCGCAATGGCGCCATTCATCATGGCAAACTGTGGTGGCTTATGTCCGATATCTGCTTCCAGAATGATCGGCAATCCAAGTTCTCCGAGTACGGATAAAACAGCTTCTTCATAGCTGGTATCCGTATAGGAGCGAAACATCGCAGGTCTGCCGAAGATAAACCCTGCTGCATGCCGGAACCAGCCAGCTTCCTTAAGCTGCCATAGTCCCCGCACCATAGCTTCACTTCCCAAATCAAAGCTTTCCAGAAACCAAAGAATTCCATCACTCTTATATCGATCGATAAAACTAAGCGTTTTGTCATACCTGGTTCCAATCAGGTTCAATAATACATCCAGACAGCCCCCAAGCAGCCTGCCTTTTAAGATGAGCTCCTCCTTGCCACTGTTGTTTCCGGTGCAGAGATTTTTCCAGGCGACTGCTTCAGTAAGCTCGAAGCTCTCCAGGCCGGTCACCTTTTCCCGGTGTCCATCCTGATACAGCTCAAAGCTATGCTGTACGACATCAATTCCCTCCAGTAGCTTCACGCTATTCTCAAGAGACTGATGCCACTGCTCCATTCCGAAGGTACTGAAATTATAGGAATATATCGTCGCTATATCCAGATTTGTTGTTATTGTAAAGGTGAGTCCGGTTGTATCGGAATAACCTTGAATCCACTTTGGATCAGCATCAAGCTCTCGGAAATCCACATATGGCAGCATTTCAACCAAAAAGTCTCCACCGCAGGCAGCTATTACCGCTCGGATCTCTCTATTTCTAAAGAGATGCATCAGCTCCCGGGCACGGGTGGGTCCGTCAGAACTTCTCCCCCTTTGGGAGGTACGCACATTGTCCGTTACCAGCACCCCATATCCCCGTTCATTAAAATGCCTGATTCCGTTAGCAAGTGCAGCAAAGTCAGCCTCAGACTCATAGCCGGCCGAGGTTGCTGTCACACCGATGGTATTACCCTTCTCGAGCCATGTAGGATATCTCATTCTATATACCTCCTGCACAATTGATGCATCCTTCTATCATAATCCTCTAACGGCTAGTATACCATTTCAGGGAATAATTATCAAGAATACATACAAAGATGAAAAAGCTGCCCATCACGATGTTCCGTTCAATGGCAGCCCTAGTTATGCTTCATCTCAATATTAAATCCTTATATCTTTGCTTTATTATTTTGAAAGCTTGTCAACGATGCTCCGTATCTCCATCAGCATATCGGAGGTATTGCCGGTTTCGACAGCCTCTTTTACACAGGAATCAATATGACTGTGCAGAACCTCCTGATTGACCTTTTTCAGAATAGCTTCCGTTGCCATGATCTGATTGGAAATATCAATACAATAACGGTCCTCTTCTATCATATTGAGAATTCCATCAATCTGCCCTCTTGCCGTCTTTAGTAATCTGGTGACCTTAGCTTTATCCGCCTTCATGATATCCTCCATGATGCCGTTCATGGCATTTCAATCATACACCCTAGGGGGGTGTTACTAAACCCATATTATAATAAAATGTGAATTCTGTCAATCCAAATGATACTGGCATTACGGTTTCAGCGCGTATGGCAGGGCTCTATAGGGTTTTGATCCTTTCGATTGCTTCCAGAGTATTTTCATAGGAACCGAAGGCAGTAAGTCGGAAGTAGCCCTCACCGCTGGGTCCGAAACCGGAGCCTGGTGTACCTACTACATTCACCTTATTTAACAGCAGATCAAAGAAGTCCCAGCTGGTCATTCCTTTGGGTGTCTCCATCCAGATATACGGCGCGTTCACACCACCGGATACGGTATATCCTGCGGATAAAAGGCCTTCTCTGATAATCTTTGCATTTTTCATATAGTATGCAATCTGCTCCGTGGTCTGCTTCTTGCCCTCTTCGGTATAGACGGCCGCTCCGGCAGCCTGTATGATATAGGGTGCTCCGTTAAACTTTGTACCATGGCGTCTTGCCCAGAGGCTGTTTAAGGATACCTCACCGCATTTTAGCTCCTTCGGTATCACCGTAAAACCTAGTCTGGTTCCCGTAAATCCTGCATTTTTTGAGAAGCTTCGGATTTCAATGGCACAGGTTTTCGCTCCCTCACATTCATAGATCGTATGGGGAACTTGTTTTTCTGAGATATAAGCTTCATAGGCAGCATCATAGATGATGACAGCACCAACCTTATTCGCATAATCCACCCATTTCTGCAGCTCGTCCCTGGTTATTGCGGCTCCGGTCGGATTATTCGGGAAGCAGAGGTAAATAATATCCGGTTGTTCCTTCGGCAGCTCAGGAGCAAACTGATTTTCCTTCGTACAGGGCATATAGATTACATTAGACCATCTTCCCTGTTCCGGCAGATATTCTCCGGTTCTTCCTGCCATAACATTAGAATCTACATATACCGGATAGACCGGATCACAGACAGCGATCCTACAGTCAGCATCAAAAATCTCCTGGATATTGCCGGAATCGCTCTTGGCACCGTCACTGATGAAAATTTCATCGATTGCTATGGAAACACCTCTTGTCTTAAAATCCTGATCTGCAATTGTCTGACGCAGGAAATCATAACCAAGATCCGGTGCATAGCCCTTAAAGGTTGACTGCTCTGCCATCTCATCCACAGCAGAATGTAGTGCTCTGATTACTGCGGGTGCGAGGGGCAGGGTTACATCCCCGATTCCCAGACGGATAATTTTCTTATCCGGATTCGCAGCAGTAAACTCCCTAACTTTCTTACCGATGGTAGAGAACAAGTAGCTTCCGGGCAATTTCAAGTAATTCTCATTCACTTTAATCATTCTTTAATCCAAGCCTTTCCCTATAGTATCTGTATCCCCCTCAAATACCGTCACGGCAGGTCCGGTCATATATACGGTATTTTCTGTCTCATCATATCTAATCTTCAATTCTCCCCCAAGCAAGGATACAGTAACCTCATGCTCCGTATACCCGTTCAAAATACAAGCTACGACACTGGCACAGGCTCCCGTTCCGCAGGCCAGGGTCTCACCGGAGCCCCTCTCCCAGACTCGCATATTGATCCGCTTCCTGTCAACTACATGAATGAATTCCGTATTCACCCGTTCGGGAAACACGGAATGATGTTCAAATAAGGGTCCAATCTCCTCAATCGGTACCTCCCCTGTATCGGGAACATACACCACTGCATGGGGATTTCCCATAGAGACGCAGGTTATTTTATATTCTCTGCCTCCTACGGTGATGGGCTCATTGATTACCCTGTCCTTCTCGAAAGCCACCGGGACCAAATGGGGAGTCAGAATGGGACTTCCCATATTCACGGTCACTAAGGTGACCTTTCCATTCAGGGTCGTCAGATCCAGCTTCTTTATCCCTCCAAGAGTCTCGATCAAGAGCTGTTTCTTGTCAGTCAGTTTTTTATCATAGACGAACTTTGCTACACAGCGGATTCCGTTGCCGCACATCTGCGACCTGGAACCATCACTGTTATACATGTCCATAAAGAAATCTGCCCTTTCTGAGGGCCTGATTAGAATCAAGCCATCGGAACCGACTCCAAAGTGCCTGTCACTGATTCTTCTTGCCAGTTCAGGTACATTCTCTATCATTTCCTTCGTGCAGTCTATGTAGACATAGTCGTTGCCGCAGCCCTGCATCTTCGTAAACCTCATACCATCCGTCCTTCCATGTTATATTTCCCATAGAATAATAATTTACAATCATCATTTCGTATCTATGTAAGCTTTAACCATGGAACCTATTATAGCAAAACCCTCCATTATGGTAAAGGCTTCATTTTACGGATAATACATTTTTATAACCATTTCAGCCATCTCAGTCAGATTTGTACCACTATCCATACTGTGCTTCTGCAGGTATCGATGCGCTTCTTCTTCCGTCATATTATTTCGGTTCATCAATACTAGTTTTGCCTTATTGATCGTTGCTAATTCCTCATCCGTTCTGACCTTCGGTTTCTCCTTCTCCTTCTTCTTTCTTCGTTGATACCGGAAAGACATCATCTGAAGGGTATTAATCAAATCAAGAGGTTTAATCGGCAACGGTAAACAGACAATGTTGTGATCCTGACAATACTCCAACTTCTCAGGAGATGCAATTAACAGCATCTCAAAGCCCTTAGGTAAGTAATTATTCAATTCGCTGTAATGCATATCTGAAAAACGGTAACCGCATATAACAATCCCTTCGTCCAGATTATTCGCAAGACTGATTACCTGCGAACCAAGTGTACAGGGATTACTGACCTGATAACCGGATCTGGCAACTACATTTCTGATGCCGGAGGCATCCTCTAACTTGGGAAAACCCACAATGATGCTAAACATATCTGTTCACCTCCGATCTTCTTTATTATCGGTACATAACTCTCCTATTCTGCCTTAGTAATTATGATCAGATATATAAATAAAGATCAGATACGGTACAGATATTGGTCTATCTCCCATTGGGTAACCTGAGTACGATAGCTCACCCACTCATCCTTCTTAGCAGCGATATATTTACTGCTGATATGCGTGCCTAAAACATTTTTTATAAACTCACTCTGCTCCAGGTAGGAAATTGCTTCAAACAGATTCTCCGGTAATTTATCTAACCCAAGCTCCATGTTCTCTTCCAAGGTAAGATTGAATAAATTCTTATTTATACTTGCCGGGGGCATCAGCTTATTCTTGATACCGTCAATTCCTGCAGCGAGGCAGACTGCCAATGTAAGGTACGGATTGGCGGCTGGATCCGGGCATCTGAGCTCTACCCTGGTTGAATTTCCTCTCCCGGCGGGAATACGGATCAGAGGACTTCTGTTGGAAGCGGACCAAGCGATGTAAACCGGTGCCTCATAATTAGGAACCAGCCTCTTATAGGAGTTAACAAGCGGATTGGTAATTGCAGTCATACTCATCATATGCTTCATAATTCCTGCTATAAAATGATATGCCTCTTTACTTAAGCCCAACGCATCCTCAGGATCATCAAAGATATTCTTGCCATCCTTCATTAAGGACATATTGACATGCATCCCTGAACCGTCCACACCGTACTTCGGCTTAGGCATGAAGGTACAATGAAGACCATGGCGTTTCGCAATCGTACGGGCTACCAACTTAAAGGTCATGATGTTGTCAGCAGTTGATAGTGCATCGTCATACTTAATATCAACTTCATGCTGAGCAGGTGCGACTTCATGATGGGATGCCTCGATGCAAAAGCCCATTTCTTCCGCGGTAAGAACCATATCTCTTCTGGCATTTTCTCCTAAATCCAAAGGTCCCAAATCGAAATAGCCAGCCCTTTCGTGGGAAATGGTAGTAGGCTGTCCATTCTCCGCCATATGAAACAGAAAGAATTCCAACTCAGGTCCAACATTAAAGGTGTAACCCATCTCCGTGGCTTCCTTAATTGCTTTCTTTAGGATATATCTTGGATCACCCAGAAAGGGCTTCCCCTCCACATCATATACGTCGCAGATCAGTCTGGCCACCTTACCCTGCTGGGGTCTCCAGGGAAATGTCACATAGGTATCAAGATCCGGATACAGATACATATCAGATTCCTCGGTTCTAACAAACCCTTCGATAGACGAACCATCGAACATGCACTCATTATTTAACACTTTCTCCAACTGACTGGTTGTCACTGCTACATTTTTTAGATTACCAAACATGTCTGTGAATTGCAGACGGATAAATTCCACATCATCCTCTTCCACCATACGGATTATATCCTGCTTCGTATAACGTTTCATATCCAACACTCCCTATCATTCATAGTTTATAGTATAAAAAAAGGCAATAAGTACCATCTGGTACTCCTTTGCCCATATTACTTCGATAATACCCTATGGGCTGCTTCTTTGTCAACACGAAAAATTTTAAGCTGTTCGAACAAATATATGCCATTATTATACAAGTTATTCAACTGATGTCAATATATAACGGTGCCTGAATTCTCCTGTTTGTGGATTAAAAAGTTATTTTTAGTTGAATTTTGCTTATTTTTGTTATATACTGATTATAGTATGTGGTGGAGGTGTGCCTTGCAGATTGAGGAGATTACCAAGAGTAGCAATATTGAGCTGGAAGTAAAATACAGCGGTCATACTATGTCCTTTCGCAGTAGTGTTATCGATGTAATAAACAACTCCATTCTTGTAAGCACAATAAAAGTAAACGACCAGACCATTGGCTTTTCGGATAAATGCAGATTGAACTTTCTATATAAGACGGACGGCAAGGTTTACATTTGGGAAAACGTGAACGTTAAGCTGGTAAAGTATGATGGAGGCATCTGCCATAAGATCGATCTGTTTACAGAAGGAAAACCCTATAATCGCAGAGATTCCTTCCGCATGTATATCGGCGAGGATATGCCGCTGTACGTGAACTCTGCTACAGGTCCAACCGCCATATCCGTACTTGTTAAGGACATCAGCGAGACAGGCGTTGGTTTTATTGCGAAGGATGAGATTGATATTGACCGCACGATCAGAATTAAGCTTAAGGATAATGCTACTATCATTAACTTATCCGGTGTCATCGTCCGTAGGGATTTTCTGCAAAATCTGAATGCTTTTCTCTATGGCTGTAAATTCAATGAGAAGAATGATAAATTAGGTAAGTACATCGCTAAGAAGCAGGGTGAGCAGCTTCGTAAGAAGGTCCAGGCTCCTGCTTTATCCAGAGATCGGAGGAATTATACTAAGAACAACCCGGTTGAATAGTCATAGATGAACGGCTGATGATCGTTATCATTACTCCAGTCCGGTAGCATCCATACATAAAATATCCAAAGAGGGTATCTGCATTATTCATGCAAATACCCTCTATTATATGATAAAATCAATGAAATATGTTAACTGGGATCAACTCTTTGGATCGTCCATTACTTCTCCGTCGCTTCCTCTGCTGCCGCTGCTTCCTCTGCTACCGCTGCTTCCTCTGCTGCCGCAGTCTTTCTCCTGGGCTTGATTTGCGGTATTTCTTCTTCCTTCCCTTCTAAATTAACCCCCAGCTTATCGAGCGTGATGAACTTGAGCAGGGTATCCATGACGGTACTGTCCGTGCCGGAGTTCTCTCCATTCGATCCACCCATATGGACTACGGTCTTAGGAACAATATCCACCTTGGAGTTCTTAATGGCATCCGCCAGCTTATCCGTAACCTCCTGGATCACCCTGTATTCAGCCCCACCGTATGCTTTAACCTGTGCATCGATCGCACGAGCCTTCGCCAAACCGATATTTGCTTCCTTTGAAGCCTCCGCTTCACCCTCCAAGGTAACCTTCGTGGCATTTGCCTTCGCTAATGCAGTGATCTGGTTTGCTTCCTGCTCTGCCTTTCTGGCAAGGGCGGCACCGCTGTTTCGCTCAATCTCGATCTGGATCTTGGATTTTGTCAGGAAGCTCTGCTGTTCTGCAATTGCCTCAGCCTCACGTAAGGATTTCTCACTTTCGGCAGCCTGCTGCTGTTTCTGGTATGTAACCTTCTTCTCTTCCGCAATCTGTCTCTCTCTGAGCTGAGTCAGGATGTTTTCTATCTGAATATCGGCAGTCGGTGATTTCGGTGTACCAATCAGGACTTCCTCCAGTTGAAGGTTGTATTTCTGGAATTTATCCTTCATCTCATCCACAGCTCTTTCCCTGATGGCACTACGTTCCTGGATCAGCTCGATCAAGGTCTTCGTCTGTGCTACATCCTTGAAATATGCACTAACCAGAGGATCCAGGGATTGATTTACCAGCATGCTGATATCTCCAAAGCGCTGGATGACCCAGGGTGCCTGCTTATAATCAATATGCATAACTACGGAAAGGGGCAGGGAGGGTTCGAAGGCATCCTTCGTTATGATATCCACCTCTGTCAGATTCTCATCGTATTTATGGCTTCCGATTTCTGATTTATTCCATTTCAGAATGATATTCGTCGTTGGAACCAGAACGACCTTGCCGGCGTCGGTATTGAAGGCATATTTACCGGGCATCAGCGGCTTCTCCAGAACACCCTTGCAGCCCGTAGCAACCAATTCCCCGTGTTTATAGTCACTGCCGGTCGTATCCACACCTTCCTTACCGTAGAAGGATACTACGACACCCACAAAACCGATCGGTACTACTGTCTTCGGACGGTATTCCACAGTGGCAAACAATCTGTTGATATAGTACGTACCATCAGTCAGTACCTGGATCTGCTTACCTCTCCTGCCGCCAAGAGTCAGGAATTTCTCGGGATCCTGGAAGCTTGCATGCCCATCTCCAACACTAGGAGCGATGATTTCACCATCCTCCAGGGAAGGACCGTCATGAACGGTTACGATGCCCATCACATCACTGGATTCATTTCCCTTACCCATGATGATTACCGGACTGAAGGCATTTCGTTCCAATAAGGTCTTCTGCATGCTGCCCAGCTCCTCCCGCTCGCTTCTGGAGCAGTTAGAGATCACCTTGATATCGCTCGGTGTGATCACAATGAACTGCGCTAGGTTAATTGCGTAGGTACCCTCTCTTAAGATCCCCCTCTGAGGACCTCTCTGTCCGCCATTCTTTAAGAAGCCGGTAACATCCTGGAAATTATTCGCCTCGAAAACCACCTTACCAAGGGTCTGAGTTGGAGACAAAGGTGCACCGTCACGGGCAAAAATATAAGCAATTTGCCCCTGTGGTATCGTAATTAACGGATACCTGTGGAGCTTGAACATCAGCGGTGTTTTAAAATGAATACCGCCACGCAGTAAATTCGGGGAATAGCCCGCTTCACCCTGTAAAGCAATAATGGAATCCTTCAGTGACCCCTTCATGCTCCACCACTTTTCGATGACTGCAACCTGATCGGACCGGATTACCCGTAACCCCAGAATAACGAAAATCAATATGAATAACCCTACAACAACCCCTGCTGCAATCAGCACTCCATCTGATAATGGAAACATATATTCACACTTCTTTCTTAATAAGTTAGGGCGGATGAGACATCCGCCCTGAAATGAATGCTACAATATGAATATACTACTCAAATGGAAAAAAACAACAAGGAAATAATAATAAATAGATTAAAGTTTGATTATAAATCAGAGCTTTCTTCCGGTCAGCTCCACCGCCGCAAGCTGTGCCTTGACGGAAAGCTCTGCTGCCTTAAAGGCATGTTCCTGTGTCATTGCATTTTCCGTTCGGTTAATGCAATCCATAATCAGCTGTCCAAAATAGGGATAACCCACCTTACCGGTTACCTCGTAATGATATTCTCCCCTGCCGTTAGCAAGAAATACATGGTTGGAGTCCTTAGAGGTACCGACATTGATATATTTTCTGAGTTCAATATAGCCTTCTGTTCCCAGGATGATAGTCCTTCCGTCCCCCCAGGTGCCGAGTCCGTCCGGAGTAAACCAGTCAACCCGGAAATAATTCGTCACACCGTTGTCCCCAACGATGTTACAGTCACCGAAATCATCCAGCTCGGGATGATCGGGAGTATTATAATTACCGATTTGGCTCCGGACGATGGTTCCATCCTTCACCTTACCATAGAAAAGGAATTGTTCGATCTGATGGCTGCCGATATCGCAGAGAATTCCCCCGTAGTTTTCTTTGATAAAAAACCAGTCCGGCCTGGAAGGAGCATTCAGGCGATGGGGTCCGAGCCCGAGAACCTGAACCACCTTACCGATGGCACCTTCCTCTATCAGATACCCGGCATAGACCGCACATTCTACATGGAGCCGTTCGCTATAGTAAACCATATACTTCTTACCAGTGTCAGTCACCTTATCCTTAGCCCGCTTCAGCTGTTCCAGAGTGGTCAGGGGTGCTTTGTCGGTGAAATAATCCTTACCTGCATCCATGACACGCATACCAAGATCGCAGCGCTTAGAGGTAACCGCAGCTCCCGCTACCAGCTGAACCTCAGGGTCCTCCAGGATCTCCGCTTCACTCCTTGCTACCTTAACATTAGGAAATGCTTTGCAGAAGTTTGCCACCTTCACCGGATCGGGGTCATAGACCCATTTCAAATCAGCGCCTGCCTCTGTCAGGCCATTACACATTCCGTAGATATGTCCGTGATCCAGAGCGATTGCAGCAATAGCAAATTCACCCTTCTTCACTACCGGCTCCGGTTTCCCCTTCGGAGCATAATTCATTCCATCACTGTTATTCATCCTGATTTCCTCCAATGTACCTGGCCTGAAGCAGCCAAACTCTATGCCTTGCAGGACCGGCTATCTATTCAGTCTCAGATATGCTCATAACGGTATTTATAATTACTGCCCGTTGTTATCGTCTGGTCTGTGAAGTTCTCTAAGAAGGTGGTCTTCTCGTGGAAGTGCCTTACATTCTTCATGATACCCTCTGCCGTATACCAGGGATCTTCCTTCTGTATGGGAAGCTCCACTGTCTTCTCTTCAAAACCGGATTTAAAGATTGCTGTGATCAGCTCTATCGTATTC
>JAEZHX010000106.1 GCA_023436765.1 Bacillota bacterium | reverse complement strand
CGCTGCCGATACCAATAGATTCTTATTCCTTGTGTCAATTACCTTCTGCTGTGCTTCTGTCCACTTCGCCATCTCTTCACCTTCTTCCTTTGGTCTAATCACCCAAACCGTTTTGAATGCTCCTCTTTTCTTCGTAATCCCCTTCGATTTCATAAAGGATTAAGATACTATTCACCTTTCATCTATAAATATTATTAGTTAAATCTGGTTTTAACTTCTTTGCAATGCTCATAAAGCCTGTATTTCCTGCTCTCTACCTATGACAATGCTCCACTGTCGTCTGTTATTCTGTATCCGTATTTCCCCAGATCTCTTCCTTCATTTCGTCTGTGGACTTCTTCGCCAGGTTTCGGTAGGAGTAGCCGGGCAGCCGCAGATCGAAGCCACAGGCACTTCTAAACTCACAATACTCGCAGGCCTTCCTCTCTCCTAAGCGGTAAGGATTTAGTCTGGCATCTCCCTCCAGTATCCTGGTGCTATCCTCGGCTAACTTCCGATTCACATAGGAAAGCAGTGCCTTCAACTGGGAAGCCTTCGCAGCCGAGGAACGCTTTGACAGCTCACCCTCTTTATTCGTCTCGACCGGAATGATATCAGACTTGGCGGATGCCCGAAGCAACCCCTCCTCCCCGGAAGAAAGCTTTCGGTCCATGCTCTGGATGACCAGCTTGTCCTCGTTGACCAGTCCGTTCATCCGCAGAGACTTGAAAATCTCATCCTCAGCCTGCTCGGATTTCGCCACGATCGGATCATCGATATGGTAGTAGAAGATTCCTGCCGGAACGATTTCCTTCCCCCTATAGCTGTCCTTAAGAAAATCCAGAGCAGCACTTAAGTAAACCGCCAGCTGCTGCTGAAGTCCATGGTATACGCTGCCGATATCAAAGACAGTGCTGCCTGATTTATAATCCACAACCCTGACATATACCTTATCCTCCGTCTCATAAAGGTCCAGACGATCGATCCTTCCACGGAGGGTTAGGGTGGATGACGGCATATGATTGAATACCATCTCATAGCCGGACGGCTCAAAGGCTCCCTGTCTGATCTGACTGCATAACGCCCAAAGGGTCCTAACCGTAATCCGCTCCATTCGGGTAATCAGATATTCACTTCTCTTCGTACTTGTTAAATAGCTGTTTTCATAGGTTTCCACTGCCTGTGCAACGGACTGTACCGCCCATTCCTCCCGTACCTCGTCCGGGATTGTATGCCAATTGTATTCACTGGAATCCAACCGCTTAGAGAATTCATCAATGGCATTATGAAAGATGTTACCGATATCGGGAACAGCCAGTTTATATTCCTGCCGTTCGTCAAGCGACAGCCCATAGGACATAAAATGTGCAAAGGCACAGCCGGCATAACGCTCCAGCCTGGTAACACTGCCGGAGAGCTCCATCCCATATAGAAGCTTCGCCGCTTCCCTGGATATCCCCTTCTCCTGATTGATATAGAAAGCCCCCTGCATCAGACGCTCCAGAATTCTTGCTGCTTCCGGTTCAGATTTATAATAGAGAAACAATTCCCGCCAGAGGCTTGTCGGTTCCCTGTCCTGATAGCCTCTGAGTCCCTCCGCCAGATAGGCAACCCCATCATCCTTCAGGATATGCTCCAGATCCTGTATCCCCTCATCTTCATTCATAATCTCAAGCTGTGGAAACAGCTGCTTCAATTTCCCGATCAGGAAGGAAGGATTCACTGATTTACCGTCTTCATTTACCTTATGGTAGGTAATATAGAGTCTGTCCTTTGGTTTCGTCATATTGAGGTAGAGATAGAACTGCTCAGTAAATGCCATCTGCCGTTTGGTGGGTGCCAGTTCGATATTATGATTGGTAAGTAGCTCTCTTTCAATATCGGATAGGATTCCACCGCTGCCAATGGTCTTAGGCAGGATTCCTTCATTTGCTCCGATCAGGAACAATGCCCGGATATCCTTCAGCCTGGTACGCTCCGTATCACCGATGACCACCTCATCCACTCCGGGAGGGATCAATCCTACCTTTACTTCCACCAGCCCGGTCTCCAGAACCTCTCCGAACTCCTTCAAGCTTAGCTTCTCCGAACCAAGCAGTAGGACGATCTGGTCATAGAGCTCCATGACGATCCTGTAAATCTGTTCATATTCCTTGGCTACCAGAGGCAGTCCCTGAAGGCTGAACTCCTCCCCTAAGCGGTTCAGCTTCTGCTCTATTTCAAGACGGGCCCCCAGTTCATAGAGAGCCGTGGCATAATCCTTCACCGTCTTTTCCTTATCCCTAAACACCAATACAAGTGGCCCAAGCTCCTCCAACAGCCCGAGTCTGATTCTGTTGATTCGTTCCAGATCTATCGTTTCCTTTTTTCTGTACAGCCTTTTAAATGGCTCCGAATATCTCTTATTTCCCCTGATACCGGTAGCCAAAATATAGTTTTCAAAGTAATCGGTATCCTCCGCAGAGATATCGGTCAAACCGGTCCGAAGGTATCGGAACACACTCTCATAGCTGAAGTCCTCAGAGACAACCGCGATTGCGGAACGCAACAGCTCTGCAAACGGATTGCCGAGGATCTCCTTCTTATAGTCAATAAAGCAGGGTATCCCCGCCCTTAAGAATCTTCGTTTCGCCAGTCTTCCGTATTGCTCGATGTCTCCCGTTACGATGGCAATCTCCTGATAACGGTAGCCCTCTTCCCTGACCAGACGTTTGATCTCCCTCACAGCAAAGGCAACCTCCGATTCCGCATCCCTGGCAGCATGGACTGAGATCTCCTCCTGTTCCTCCTCATAGCAAACATACGGATAACGGAACAGGTTATGCTCCAGGGAAGCCAGCGCAGGGGAAGCTTTAAATCGGTATGGGATACTGAGTCCGCTTCTTGACATGGCGCAGATTGGCTCTAAAACTTTCGTTCCGGTCTCTTCCGCTATGGCATAAAGCTTTCGGATCGTTTTCTTACTTAATCCGAACAGCTGATGCTCAGATAATTCACCGCCAAGCTCCTCTCTGGGATCTATTGTAACTGTGACCATGACCTTCTTCGCATATTTCATCAGCTTAGCCAATAGCTCATTTTGGCAAGGTGTAAAGCCTGTAAAACCGTCCAGGCAGATGACGCTGTTCTTCAGCCACTCGGAACGGTCCAATACTTCATTTAAGGAGATCAGAATCTCCTCAGCCGTGATATACCTCTCCTTCATGAAAGCAGTAAAGCCTTCATAGATGGTCAAAATGTCCTTAAGCTTTGCATGAAGGACCGGTTTCTTCTCCGAAATCCGGAACATTTCCTCAAAGTCCTCAGGTCTCACATTATATTGATAAAGCTCTGACAGGAGGGACTTAAGCTCATTGATAAAGCCCGTCTTCCTGACGCTCGCACCAAACAGGAGCAACTCCTTCTTCTTCTCTGCAACCACCCTGCGAAGCACCATGCTCTTACCGGTATCCTCCAGGATAGGACGATCATTCCCGCCCACCTCATCAAAGACTCTGTAAGCAAAGCGCAGAAAACTAAGGATATCAACATTCATGATCCCGTGATTAGGGTGCATGGATACCATATCCTTCTGTGTTTGAAGCGTAAACTGTTCCGGTACGATTACAAGGTAATCCGTTTCGGGATGTAAACAGGATTGTTCAATTACTTCACGGTATAACTGATAGGATTTACCGGATCCGGCACCTCCGAGAAACAATTGCAGGGACATAGGATTTCCTCCATAAAATAGCTTGCAACCTGTATAATTTATCTGCATAAATTAAGTCTGTGCATAATAATATATAATAAGATTAAGACAATGAAGCAAATATGCTCCGGAGGATTGAAATGGCGAAAACGAAAATTGTCGTTATCCAATTAAAAGAAATTATATATACGGTTATCTTTGCCGCGTTGGGTATCCTTCTGATCCTTTTATTGATCTTCATGTTCAATGGAAAAGATGATAAAAAAACATCCGCTGAGACCAGTCTTTATAAAGCAGGGGTGTGGACTTCGTCCATTGCACTGAATGACACAGCGATCAATCTGGAAGTAGTTCTTGACGAGAACCACATCAACAATGTACGCATCGTAAATATTGATGATACCATAACTACGATGTATCCTCTCGTTGAGCCTTCCT
>JAEZHX010000101.1 GCA_023436765.1 Bacillota bacterium | reverse complement strand
GCTTTGACTATGCCTATCTGTATCAGGGTATGAATAAGGTCCTGCAATCGGCCGGAAGAGTGATCAGGACGAAAGAGGACCGGGGAGCCATTCTGTTATTGGATGAGCGTTTCATACAACCGCAATACTATAATTTGTTTCCGAAGGAGTGGTACCCATTCCAGACGGTAACCTGCACCGGCATGAAGGAACTTCTGAATGACTTCTGGGAAGGAAAATGAAGTAAGGTACCTATAGGGCCTTAATTAAGTATATAGAACAGACCAGGGGGAAATGATTTCCATGGTGAGTATATGCATTCGTCGGTACTTAGGTTCTGTATTTTAGAACCTTATGTACCGTTACGTAATGCATTTAAGCGAAAGCGTCTCATCCATGGGAACATTTACTCCCTGGTCTTTGGTATACTTAATTAAGGCCTATTATACTGTTCAGAAGTGCAACGAGTTATTGCTGTATCGGAAATCCGTATCCTTAGCCAGGAAGGTTTTACCCGAAACCGCATGAAAGATCACATTGTTCAGATGGAACCACAGGGCTCCGGCAAGTCCTCCAATAAAGCCATAAATGATGTCATCAAGGTCACAGCGGTTAGGAATGATAATATACTGTGCTACCTCTACGATGATCGGAAGTAAGAACAAGATCAAGAATCTTGATAGCCGGGAATGTCTTCTGAACAGAAGGACACTGTAATAGCCAAAGGGTATGTACATCAATGTCCGGCTTGCCAGATAGGTGAAGATGTCGCTTAGGGGGATCATATGGTTCAAATAATCTTCAATCTGCGTTGCGATAGACCAAAACGGTGTAAAATTAGCCTGTTCGGGTAATGCACGATAGGCCCAAGGGAATACACCTTCTGCCAAGGTTGCATAGAAGACGATACCGATATAAAAGAGATTGAACAGGATGCCGGTATTTCGGAAAAAAGGTGTAAATTCTTCAATTCTGGTTCCGTAATCGAACATATTACGGAAATAGCAATGCAGAGTGGGAATGAACCAATTAACAACCACGATACCGAGTAAAACCTCTGTATAGGGTATAATATTCTGGTCCTTACCGAAGTAGGACAGGAAGATAATCACCAAAGAAATAAACAGCGTAAGCAGTAGATAGATAAAGCAGGACTGATAGGTTAGGGTCTGTTCCAGTAATATATGAGTAAATAAAGCTGTGACCAGACAGGCAATTCCTATCACCACATAAACGGAGGAGAAGAGATAATAAGCCGTAAATTGTATCAGGATGGTGATGATACTTAGTATTACAATTAATGAAGATATCTCGATATTAGAGCGTTTCTGCATTAAGGCACCTGCTTTCATTATAATATCATCCGGATCCTGCCCTGCTCACATGTGACCTTAATGTGCGAACTGAACGCAGGAACTTCACCGTCCGTATGGACAGCGGTTTCCCTATTTGCTATAATCTCGAGGTTATGGCAATGGAAGGTTTCTATTCCTTTAAACTTATGATGCTTTCCGATCACCAGGGTCGGAAGAAGCAGCAGAGCTTTCATACGACCGAGGCCGTGGGCAAGACATACACTTAGCTTGCCATCGGTTGGATCGGCAGCAGGAGCAATCATAAGGCCACCGCCTTCATATTTGTGAATCATGGCAGACATCAGAAATACATTCTGGTAGGTGCCTTTTTTTATGCCGTCCGCATAGAGGGTAACATCTATGGACTTAAGTGTCATCAACTGTTTAATTGCTATGGCAAGATAAATCAGCTTTCCTGCTCCAAAACGATTTAAACGTTTCTTCAGCGGGGATGCCTGTACCTCTACGCAGACCTCCGCATCATATCCCATTCCGCTGGAACAGCAGAACTTCCTGGGAACGTCCATTGCTTCAGGGAAGCTGATCATTCCATAGTCCAAATATTTAAAGCTTGTCGGCTTCAATACATTTTCCAGGGCTTTTAACGGATCCTTCGGAATCCGAAGGCTTCTTGCCAGGTCATTACTGGAGCCGGAAGGGATATAGCCAAGAAGAACCTGATCGAAATCTGTAATCCCATTTACTACTTCATTGAGGGTACCATCGCCGCCTAAAACGACAATATTCTTAATACCGGAGTATTTACTGCAGATCTGTTCAGCAAGTATGCTGGCATGTCCTTCTTGTTTCGTAAACTCAGCGGTGTAAGGTATCTGTCTGGAATCCAGTTCATTCTTTACGGTCCACCAATAACGGATTCCTTTGCCGGAACTGGATTTTGGGTTAATAATAAAATGATACATGATGTTTTCGCTCCCTTTACCGTAAAAATACGGTTTCCCTATAGATAAATATTATATTAAATTAGATTTATTGTCAATCATTTGAGGGACAGAATTCCTCAATTCAACAAATTAATAAATAATTTGCAACGCGATATTTTCCGGTGTCGAGAACAGGCACAGAATTGTCCTCTATTCATAATATATATAGAACAACAAATTTTTGACAAAGTTGCTCAAGATCTTGAAAGGAGAGGCTGATTTATGGATAGACGGACGTATCGTGGCAATATGGGGTATAACAGAAATGTTTCACCGTATAGAGCAAACGAACCTGTTTGTGACAAAGTAATGGGCAGATATGAGCCTGACGATGACTGCAGAAAAAACAAGGATGATTGTGAAGATGATTTTAACCCGGATCGTTTTCCGATCGGAATGTGTTATGTTCCGTGGCAATGCTTCAGGGACTTATATGAAAATGAGTTCACTGCATTGGCAAACGGTACGATTTTTAAGGAACTTGATTTAGACTGGTATGGAAGGGGTTGCAAATAGTATGGATAATAGTAGGGAAAAATTGTTTGCTTGTATTACCGCTACAAGCTTTGTCCTTGATGATCTCAGACTTTTCCTGGATACCCATCCGACCGATCAGGCAGCACTAGACTACTGGGAGAAGGTTCAAAGAGTAAGAAACGAAGCTGTTGAAGAATATACCAAGTGCTATGGGCCCATCAACATGTATGATGTAAATGTGAAAAACAAGTGGACCTGGATCGATGAGCCTTGGCCGTGGGAAGGTAGGTGCTAGTGTATGTGGAGTTATGAGAAGAGATTACAACATCCTGTAAATATTACTCAGTGTAATCCGAGACTGGCACAGGTAATCATAAGTCAGTTCGGTGGACCGGACGGAGAGCTCGCAGCCTCCATGCGTTATTTATCACAGAGATATACGATGACGAATAAAAAGTGCGTTGCCGTATTAAATGATATCGGAACAGAAGAATTGGCACATATGGAGATGGTAAGTGCAATCGTTCACCAGCTGACCAAGAACCTTACTCCTGAGGAGATTATGGCCGGTGGCTTCGAGAAATACTATGTAGATCATACCCTAGGCCTGTGGCCTCAGTCAGCCGGCGGTATCGCTTTCACCTCAACCTTCTTCCAGAGCAAGGGAGACCCGATCACAGACCTCGTTGAGGATATGGCAGCAGAGGGTACGATCATGTAACAACAACGATTAACAAAACCTTATAGTTGAAAATTTTATCATATTGAAAGACGAAGCTTTTGATGTCTTATTTTTTGCTGATACGGGGACATATACTGCTTGGCTTTATACAGATTATTTATTTTTAGACGAAGCATACTAATGAAGACGAAAAAAATTAAAATGAGGTGAGTCAATATGTGTACAGGATTAAGTATTCAAACTCAAGAGGGCAAGTTTTTTTTTGGAAGAAATATGGACTTGGCATATAATTTCAATCAAGCAGTTATGATTATTCCAAGAAGCTATCAATATCAAGATAGAGTAACAGGTAATGTAGTAACCAATCATCATGCTATGATTGGG
>JAEZHX010000100.1 GCA_023436765.1 Bacillota bacterium | reverse complement strand
CCTGAATATGGCACCCAAGGCCAAGGCCATAGATAATGTATGAATTCCTACTACTTTGATACCAGGAAGCTGCCAATGCTGCTGCCTCCTTCCACACATTAATATTACTGTGCAGATAACGCTTTCTTTCCCCCTCTCCTACTCCAAGGGTTATGTCACCTGCCGATGAAAGCTCTATGGAATAGCCATTAATTAAACCTTCAAAATCTCCTGAATTAATAAGCTTCTTTAGTGACGAATCATTTTGTGCTAATGCTTCAGTATTCCTTAGAAATATCTGAGGATCAAAGGCTGTCTTATAATATAAAAGAATGGTCTCCTGAAATTGATACATTAAGGGTAGCAGCCTGACCTCATACAAATCAGCAAGCAGAATATAATCTTTATTGTCTTGTGCCCTTAGCAGCTCCTCAAGGATATGAAAAAGCTGCTTCTGGTTAAACACAATATCGTTTTCTTTCAGGAATTTATTGTTTACATTGATCATTTCTAACAGGGTATTGATATAATCAATCAGCCTGTTTGATTTTCTCAATGCCCTGTCATAATTCTGAACTCGGATAGCTTGAACAATTCTCTCAAGCTCCACCAGAAGTAACCGATTATTCTTAACTAAATTTCTAATGTTATCTTCCAAGACAAACCTCACGAAATAGAATTATTTACAATTAGCAGAAATCTTTTAGCTTACAACTTTTCTAATTCACTTTTTAAAGCTGCTATATCCATCCACTCCTTATTATCCCCGGAGCTGTATTCAAACCCTTCCGAAACCTGTCTTCCTCCGGGAAGCATGGATTTCTTAAGATCCATCCATTCAAAGTTTGGATATATAATGTAATGCTTATCATATTCATAGGTCAATCTGGAGTCATCCTTGGTCACCATGATTTCATGGAGTTTTTCCCCTTCTCTGATTCCAATTTCCTTAATCTCGGCATCGGGAAGCATTGCTTTGGCTAAATCCGTGATATAAAAGGAAGGTATTTTCGAAATATAAGTTTCCCCACCCTTGGATTCCGATAGGGCTTTAAACACTAGATTTACACCCTGCTCCAGCGTGATCCAAAAACGGGTCATACGGGTATCCGTAATAGGTAATACCTTTTCTCCCTTATCAATCAGATTACGAAAAATGGGTATGACTGACCCTCTGCTTCCTGCGACATTTCCATAGCGTACAATCGAGAATCTGGTGTCCTTCATTCCGGAATAAGCATTTGCTGCAATAAAAAGCTTATCTGATACAAGTTTCGTTCCGCCATATAAGTTAATCGGATTCACTGCTTTATCAGTGGATAATGCAACAACCTTCTTAACCCCTTTATCTAAAGCTGCATCTATAACATTCTGTGCTCCGTGTATATTGGTTTTGATTGCCTCAAAGGGGTTATATTCACAGGTAGGTACTTGTTTCATTGCTGCTGCATGAATAACATAATCTACTCCTTCAAAAGCACGATAGAGACGATCTCTATCTCTGACATCGCCAATAAAGAATCTCACCCTTGACATATCAACCTTATCTAAATACTCTGTTTTCATCACGCTCTGTTTAAATTCGTCTCTTGAATAAATGATGACCTTATTAGGTTTATAATTCGCAAAAATCATCTCCAGAAACTTCTTGCCAAAGGATCCGGTACCTCCGGTGATCAATATGTTCTTTCCGTTTAACATGTTTCTTCCTCCGCACCTATAAAATTTGTTGTATAATCCTAACTGCACCCAGACCGTCCACCAGGGATTGCATATGTGCACTTAATTTTCTTCTTAATTGTGTATCTGAACTCATTTGACTAAGACTAGCTTCAATCTCCTGTAAGCAAAGTTCCTCTTCCCATCGGATATCACCGGCATATTTTATAATATCCTGCCGGTGAAATTCCCTTACACCTTCCAGTTGGTTATCCGCAAAGGAATAGCTAATGGAAGGTATACCACAGGCACATAACTCGTAAAGGGTTGATCCTCCTGCTGAAATAGCTAAGTCGCATGCCGTCATCAGCTCTGACATTTCCGAAACCTGATAATGTAAGTGGATATTAATATACTTTTCAGCTAGATCGGCAAGTATCACTTTGTTTCTATTAAAACTGCCAACTACGATATGAAAATTGATATCTGCGAACTTTCCGGTATTATTAACATATCGCATAAGCTTCCCTGCCATGTTAAGCGGGTCCGATCCTCCGGTAGATACCAGAATATCTCTTACCTGATCCCTTATCTCGAAATGCTTCCCGACAAACTCTGCTCTCAACGGAGTATAGCTGCATCCCAGTAATAATCGGGTATTATCTTTATACATTTGATGGTACGGTATATTTAAAGCATATATATTATAATTAATCAATACATCCACAGGGTATCGGAAGCGGTTCAAATCATCCATATAAATGATTCTTGTATTTAATCTTATACTGTTCAGATATTCTTCCGTTACATAATAGGAATCTATCACAAGTTGCTCTATACCATGATTGCGGATCAATTCTGTTAATTTTCCAACTTCTGATTCTAAATCATCCCATTGCGTATCCATACAAATCAACCCATACCCACGGGATGTAATTAATGTCTCAGCCTCATGATCAGCGGTTATGAATGTACTGTTACATCCTATGGATCTCATTGCATCGGCAATGGATAAGCACCGCATCACATGCCCCGAACCTATTATGCTATTTGCATCTGCCCTAAAATAAAACATGATGAACCACCTTCTATTGGATTGATCCGACCAGATCCTTAACCTGAGCTATCACATAATCCTGCTCCTCGATAGTTAGACCGGGATATATGGGAAGGCTGATAATGTTATGATAGAGTGCTTCTGCATTCGGGCAAACCACTTCTTCATATCCGTGCTGCCGATAATAAGGCTGAGTATGGACGGGGATATAATGAACATTGACTCCAATATTTCTTGATCTTAATGCATCAAATATCTGTTTTCTGTCCTTTTCTATCACCTGAATTACATATAGATGCCAGCTGTTGCAGCACTCATCTATCTGCTTCGGAAGTATTAATCCCCTACAGCCTTCAAAGGCTGTTTGGTATCTTTCTGCTATTTCCCGGCGCTTTTGCAAAAAAAGATCAAGCTTCTTCATCTGACTGATACCCAAAGCACATTGGATATCGGTAATACGATAATTATATCCCAACTCCAGTTGTTCATAATACCAGTCACCGTCATTGCTTATCATCTGCGACGCATCCCTCGTAATACCATGGGACCGGAAAAGTAATAATTTCTCATACAGCTCTCGGTTATTTGTAGTAATCATCCCACCCTCACCGGTAGTTATATGCTTGACAGGATGAAAACTGAAGGTAGTGAAATCGGACAGACTTCCAATCCTTGTTCCTTTATAAACCGCCCCCAGAGCATGTGCTGCATCCTCTATTACAATTAGTCTGTGTTCCCGGGCAATCTCACGTATTTCTTCCATCTCACAGGGTTGTCCAGTAAAATGGACAGCTATAATTGCCTTTGTCTTCTGGGTTATCTTCCTTCTGATATCCTTCGGATCGATATTATAGGAGTCCGGCTTAATATCCGCGAATACCGGCTTTGCTCCACAATAAAGAACGCAATTGGCCGATGCTACAAAGGTAATTGGAGACGTTATAACTTCATCCCCTTCTCCGATTCCTGCCGCCAGGCAGGCAACATGCAGAGCAGCCGTTCCGTTGGATACCGCGACGGCATATTTAGCCCCTACATAATCTGCTACTATTTTCTCGAATTCGGCTATTCTGGGACCGGTTGTCAGATAATCTGACTGCAGGGATTGAATCACCTCCCTGATATCATCCTGGTCAATGCTCTGTCTTCCATACGGTATATAGTGCATATATTACACCTCATTTATATTAATCGACCTTACGTATTAATTCAAAAGCTTCAACATAACTTTTTCCGACCACACTTCCCCATTTTTGTGCCAGCACTTCCATCGCCTTAATGGACCTAGGATGCGGAAATTCACATAACTCTGATCTGTAATGCTTCATAGCTGCTACCTTAGCCATATAAAAATCTTCAACATCAATAAATACGTTTGGTTTAAAGCCTCTGCCTTCTCCTGAAAAATTCCATTCTGTTGAGGATAAGGTTTCATATGCATAAATTTCCTTCACACTATAATCATTAACCGGTCTGGACGCTGTAATTACTGCTCGGAAGGTCAGCTGATGATCGATGTTAAGATCTCCCGAATAATGGGTATATATAATATCCGGTTGGAATTCTCCTATCTCTTTCTCTACAATCTTAATAATATCCAATAAATCAACATGGTCAAACCGATTATCGGGCAAATCAGCAAAATGGACAAATTGATATCCAATCTCCTTTGATGACAGCAGGGTATCCTTATGTAATTCTGTAACTGCTTTGTGATCAGCTGCTTCACGGGTCTGGAATCTGGAGGTTTGTCCTTCTCCAAGGATCAGGCATCCGGCAATATCACCTTTACTAACATGTTTTGCGATAGTCGCTCCTACTCCTAATACCTCATCATCCGGATGAGCCGCTATAACCAATACTTTATTCATTGTCATCCTCCACTATCTCTACATCGGCAATTATCCTGTCCCCTTTAAAACTTGCTCTCGAAAATTTCAGTTTATACTTACCGAAATTAATAAAAGCATTGGGATATCCTTCTCCATCCAACATGCGGATGTAATTATAGATTTGCTTCAAATCCATATTACTAGATAGCTCACTTTGATCCGGACTTCTCCTTTTAAAAGTGACTATTTCACCAGCCTGCTCTACCGGTTCGGGATGAACATCCAAAATATATGGGATCATCTTACCAAATATAATTTCAGATGCCCTCATATAAATTTCTTCCGCTGTTCCGCTCAAATTCAGGTTTTCCTTAATATAGACCGGCCCACCATCAATCGTATCATTTACTTTTATTGCAGATATCTTTGTATCCTTGATATCACGGCTGATTAAGTTCTGTAAGGGGCTTCCTCCCCTGCCAAAGGGCAGATCCGTCATGTGGAAAACAATACAGTTCCATTTTTCGAAAATCTCCTTTGGTATGATTGAGGACCAATGAGGAAAGAAAATATACTGAGGATCAAACTCTTCCAAAGTACTATAGGTTAAATCCTTCTTTTCAGTAATTATTTTTGTATTATGCTTACCCTCAGCAGATAGCTTAAATACTTCAGCCATTCTAATATTCCAGGACTTGATTGTGCAGATTACAATATTCATGCTACCCATCCACCCTTCCGTCCGGTCTAGGGACCTTATTCTATTTTTTTTCTATACTCTACAAAATCAGGTTGATATTTCAGACTCTCCATGACATTTCTCGAAGACTGATTTTCATATTTTACCTGTGCAATTAATTGTTTGATTTCGTGATGTTCTTTTTTTATTATTTCTTCTGACAATGCCAACATTTTTTTCCCGTAACCATTCTTTCGGTAATCCAGGCATATACTATAATCAATATAAGCACACTCTTCAACTACATTAAAGCGAATTTGGCCGATTGGTTTATCGTTGATCATATAAATATATTGAAAGATGTGATCCGAACTCATCATATCCGTAAACCATCTTTTATGGGCTTCATATGGAATAGCTTCCGAATGGAAGGCATTCTTTCTTACTTCCTTTTCATTCGCCCACTCATATAGTAAATCCATATCTTCCGGAGCTACTCCCCGTAAATATCCCTCCATTATATTTTCCCTTCTTTCTTAATGAAATCAAAGCTTAATGGAGTTCCCCTCTGAATATCGCATATTGCAACCTGCCCGATCACTTCCTTCATATATTTAGGCGCCAGACCGTAATTTGGTCTGATTACCCTAATATTTTTATCGGTTAGTCTCTCGCCTTTTCTTATATCCTGTACCACGAAGATAGATCGTCTGAACTTTATATTCATTTTTTCATTTTCAGTCACTTCATAACTTACTTTGCCAATGGCTTTTTCAGCATTACGGATATCCTCAACCATTTTCCGGAATTCATCAGGTTCCATTGAAAAAGATGCGTCAGGATTTTCTATTTTACGGCTGATACAGAAATGTTTCTCAATAATATTGGCGCCTAAGGCGACTGCTGTAACTGCACCTACGGAGCCCATAGAGTGATCCGACAGTCCTACCGGAACCTGAAAAATATCTTTCATATTACTGATAGTTTTCAGATTCATATGATCTGATATGGATGGGTATGCACTGGAGCATTTCAACAGCGCTATCTGATTATTTCCTTGTTCTTCTATTACCTTGACAGCTTCCTTTATCTCATCAAGGGTTCCCATACCGGTTGAAACAATCATTGGCTTTCCTTTGGCAGCAACATACTCCAACAGGGGAAGATCCGTTAATTCAAAAGAGGCTATTTTATAGAAATCTATATTTATACTTTCCAGAAAGTCTACCGATGTCTTATCAAACGGTGTGGAAAAAAAATCAATCCCTATATGATCAGCTTCATCTTTTAATTCTTTCTGCCATTCCCATGGAGTATAGGCTTTTTCATAGAGCTTATATAGGTTCTCACCCTTCCAGGTTCCTTCTGTAATTCCGAAATACTCATTATCACAATCCAAAGTCATTGTATCAGGAGTATAGGTTTGGATTTTGATACAATCTGCACCGCATTCCTTCGCTATATGAATGATTTCCTTGGCTCTCTCGATGCTTCCCGCGTGATTTGCAGACATTTCAGCTATAATATAAGCCGGGTTGCTTTCACCGATCGATTTTCCCTTTAATTGAAGAGTATTAATGTTTGTCACCCCTTAATTTTCTTCTGTTCTATATTTTTGTTAATCTCGTAAAGCTCCTGATGTTGTTCCATGATCTCTATAATATCCTTAAGATAAAAGTTATGCTCACCCTGATATAAATAACCATATATCCTGGATATTAAATCCCAATCCTCCTCGGTATCCAAGGTCCATCTATATTTTGAATAGTCTGTTTCATTTTTGTAGTAATAGATCTTCTGTGCATTTTCATAAATAAACGGAGTTACATGCTCCCGCTGATATTTTTCTTTTGCATTATGATATGCCTGCTCCAGCATACCAAAGGAAAAGACCTCCGTATCCAATCCTCTCGGATAGGTACGCTTCGTCAAATCACTGCTTGCATTCGATACGATTTCATAGCTGTTATACTTATAATAAGCTATGATCTGGTCAACCACCCTTGAATCGATCAATGGACAATCAGAAGTGATTCTAACGATTACATCAGAATTATTATCTCTGGCCGCATAGTAATATCGGCTTAGTACATCCTCCTCACTGCCTCTGAATACCTTGACTCCGCAACGTAGAGCCTCCTCTGCAATTACTTCATCCTTTGTATGGTCTGTGGTGGCTATTATGATATCCTCTATTAGTTCAGACTGCTTAACCCTCTCGATTACATGGGCAAGGACAGTTTTACCGTAAAGGTCCTTCATAACCTTACCGGATAGCCTAGTTGATCCCATCCTGGCCTGAATGATTGCTGTAATCTTCATCGTATTAGTATCCTCCATTTACCTTACTTCCCCTGGTCAATTATCTTTTTAATTTCACGATTAAAATTATCGATACTGTTCTTCGTGAAAACCTTTTCATATGATCCGGAAGACACCACATTGCTAGCGGTTATGGTATCCTTCAGCTGTTCATAGGAGCTGATCAATTCAGCAATTCCATTCTCATATAGGAATCTTGATATCTGGTAATCAGAGTCCTTATAAATTAGTATTGCTACATCAAACATAACTGCTTCGTATAAAGCAGTTGAGTTAATACCAAGTACGATATCTGATTTAGCCAGGCAATAATAAAGGCTGTATTTATCATTACTGATTACTTTAACCCTGGATCTTCTTAATAGCGGGAAGCGTTCCTTCCAAATCTTATACTCATGAGGATGGAGTTTAAATACTATTCTGTATGCTTTGGGATCCAAATCCGTTGATAATTTTATCGCCAGTTCCTGTAATTTATCCTGTCTGCTGGACAAAATCAAAATCGTCTTTATATTATTATTTTTCTTAACATTTTCTTTCGTTTTAGCACCCACATATTCCAGGTAAGAATATCCGATAGGAATCACTTTATTATTCGCAATAGGATATCTGACTCCCTTAATTATATTTTGGCCGAATTCAAATATATAATCAGCATAGGTGCTAACTTCCTGCTTTCTTAAAAAATTATGTTGTATTGCAATATCATTGATTGCACCATGCTGCATTTCAACAACAGGAATTCCTCTTTCTTTTGCTGTTTCAATTAGATGCATAACGATATATCTGGTTGAGGGAATAACACAAACCACCTTAGGTTTAAGCTTTGAAAGAATGTCATTAAAATATTCTTTATATATCCTTCGATACCTAATAGCCTCCTCAATATTCTTTCCTATTTCTTTTTTCTCATCATTATCAAAGTTAATTTGAAGGCAAGCTTCCATTCTTTGAATAAATGAATTCGCTTCCGAGCGTTTTACTCTCTCTTCCAGACTGGCATATTTCTCAGTGATCATATCTTGATCCAGATAACGCAAGTTTCTGGTTTTTGACTTTAGAGCCATATTCTCATCACCCAGCATCTGGATGATTGTGTAACTAATCTTCAACTGATCGAGTATCAAATCTGTATATGGACATAAGTAGCGTCCATCAACCCATAGTCTCCTATCCATGGTAAAAAAAAGAATATCTTTCTGTTGCAGGAATATATTCCGTTTACGATATTTTACTAACAGGTCCTGTAGTATGTTGTTATAATCCGCTGTAATGTTATTCTTTTTCCGATATTCCTTTTTCGCCTTACTTTCATGAAAAATATCATATTTTTTACTTAATATAATGCGGAATACTTCTCTTCTGATATACTTCCATATCTCGATTCCATTTACTTTGTCCTGAAACAAGTTATTCTCATCTTCTACTTTGTTAAAAAATAAAGCAAGTTGTTTAAATTCCTGATCCATGGCTTTATCCCATCTCTTTCAGACAACAATATTTAATATAGAGCTATACTCTTATTCCAAATACTACTTCCTCCAGTGAAATCACCGGAATATCTGTTTTTTTGATTAGGTCCTTTTCTATTTCATCAAAATCAAACACGGCTGTAACGACAATAGTATCAACCGTATCAAACTCATCCTCCGGATCATATACTGACAATTCTGCGTAAGCACTTCCGGCACTTTTATCAATTGCATATTTTACCTCTATTTCGCTATTTTTTAACTCTTCATATAAACGGTTCCCAACTTCTCCCATGCCATAAATAGCTATTGATGTATATCCATTGTCATTAAAGTATTCCGTTAAGGATTTTCCTTGGTTTTTAAGCAGCATCCATTGATTTAAAACGTTATAATATCCTCTGAATTTATTCACCTTTTTACTTATGCGGTCAAGGTCCTTATTCTTTAACTTAGTGATATAATAAATACCCGAGACAGCACCTATTGCAAGAGTTGCGATAAACCGTATGATTTTTATTACTATCTTCATAATTAAATAAATCTCCTCCTTGTATCTTTTTTTATCTTCCTTTAAACCATTCTATATCTTTATGATAAGGCTCACTATAGGATAGTTCGACAAATCTGTGTCTTTGGTTTCGTTTCCCCTCTGGAGGAGGAGTCATATAATCCCCATACATCATAGTGAGATATGCATCCGGATTATTCGGTACGGGAAGCTTCAACTGTTCAAACTCCACATACTTCACCGGCAGGATATCTGATTTTCTGAAATACATTATTTTCTTATAGTGTGTCAGGAGATCTGCAACATATTTATCCTCAGCACCATTATAACTCGTCAAAGTCTGTTCCATCCTGTGATGTAGAGAGGCAAATGATTTGAATTTCATTTTATAATATACGTGATTGATGACTAGTCTCTTCCACGGGTTTTTTGTATTTACAACATGTGGAACCAGCTTCTGATAAAGCTGAGTACGGTAATTCTGAACCTCTTTTACTAGCGCTTCTCTCTTGTTTTCATCCTCCGGTACATAATCAAAAGGAAATATGTCGACATGGATTCCATGATGAAGCTTTAAATCCTTCACGTTATACAACACAAAGGAGGTGTTTTTTCTACCAACCTGGTCAAAATTCCGATAAAAGTCACTTCCCTTTCCCATGGTCTGATAATAATAAGCCTCTCCCAGTTCCTCCTTCACAACACTCCGAAACCTTTCAAAATCTTCCCGAAGCATTCCGATATCCGCATCGTCGTCCCAGGGCACAAAGCCTTTATGCCGGATCGCTCCCAATGCAGTACCGGCTGATAGAAAATAGGTTATCGCATGCTTCCGACAAATTCGATCTATTTCCTGAAGGATATCCAATACCTGATGGTGGATTTTCTTCAGATCATAATTCCTGGCATTCTTAATCTCAAAACTCTCTCCTGTAATGATAACATCCGGGTTTACTTCATTTTCAATGATTGTATCCAGATCAAGAACAATGCCGTTAAAATTCTTCTCCTTAAGAAGAGAATAGTTATCCGCATAATGGGTTGAATTCATGATGATAACCACGTCAGGCGTCACTTTCAAAGCATCCTCCAGACTGTTCACCTGATGTCTCGGAGTAACCATAGTACCATGAAGCTCCTTGTTCATATCAATAACCGTCTGTATAAACCTGCCCTTGGGATCAATAAGACTGAGAAATGCGGTTCCTTTTAAGCCAGCACCCCAGATAGCTGTTTTATATCCCTTGTCTTGATAGTATTTTAGGATTTTCATCAGCTCATTCCGATAGGCGGAATAATAATCACCAAATTCATAAATAGCGCCCTTGGTCTTTAGATACTTATCGAAGCTCATCCAGCGTTCCTCCTAAAATGCGGCTATGTAATCTTTTTTAACTTTATTGATAAATGCCCTACCCTCTTCATTATCCACCAGATTCTTCTCCAGCTCCTCATGCCGGAATACTTCTTCCTTCCCGGTCCCTGTTTTGATATAGATCAGCTCCTTCGATATGAAGATGTCCATTCCGTCAATATAATCACTATAACCGCATTGCTGCGCATGTAGGCGAATCTTCGCACTGTGGATCGGATAGTATTGGTAACGTACAATTTCCTTCGTAAGCCTGGTAAGCCGCGTATCCCTTACAAAGGATAGTATCATTTGATTGAAGTCCACCAGGCTTAAAAGCCCGTCATGGGCAGTGAAATCTTTCCCTTCCCTGGACACGATCAGAGGGATATGGGTGCATAATTCTTTGTCCTTATAGTACATATTGTACGTCTTCGTTCCGTTATCCTTCTGGTATACGACCTGGGAGTGATCCGAAAAGATCACTTTTGTTGTACCGGGACCTAACAGCTCGTAGTAGAAATCAAACTGCTTATCCATATAATCGATGCATTCCCTGTACTGCTCCGCAATACTCTCCGGAAAATGCTCTATCCCCATATTACTGAAGCCCCGGATTACCGGTCTTTCCTTGTGGAAGCCACAGAGCATCGGACAGTGAATCTCATAGGGAAAATAGAGAAAATTGAAGGATTTATCCACGGACTCGGCCAGATTACAGGCTAAATTCCACAGCTTCTTTGACATATAGATCTGGATGTCTAAATTCAGCCTCTCATCCTCCTCGATCAAACGGTATGCATCAGATACCATCCAGTTGATCTTGTAACCCATCTCATGTATCTGTTTCAATGCCGTAAATTCATCGACTCCCCGGAGGAAATTCTGTGAATATACCTTACATTCCAGAGGATACTTGCCCAAAATTGCTGAGACCATGCTTTCATAAGTGGTTGCTCCGGTAGAATATACATTAGTGTAGATATCCGCACAATCGATATATCTGTGGAGCACCTTGGATTCACCGGTTAAGGAATCCATCACATCCATCTCACGCAAGGCATCTATATAGAACATGGAGACATCCTGGGTCTTCCCTGCATTGATACTTCTTATCTCATCCAATAATTCGTCAGTATCTCTCTTAAGTATAATATATTTCCCATAATCTTCATATCTTTTTTTGACATAAATGTCTAAATAAAAATAAGCATAATGGAAATCCCTTATGCCATAATAAAAACTGACCAGAGTACGGAGAATTCCTGCCTTTTCTTCCTCCTTGACTGCGGTCCTTAAACCTTCCTGTAAATCAAAGATTTGCGTATAGATACTTCGCTCATCGAAGAAATTATTATATACCTCCAGTCCTTTCTTCCGAAGCTCTGCATAGATATCTACATAATTGCTTTCAGGTGAAACCTTGATCAGACTTTCGATAATGGAATTTCCGCTATTTTTGGATGAGATAATGATGATATCTACGTTCTGATCCTTGATTTGTTCCGGGGCAATAATCGGATAACCTAAGAATGTCTTTCCCTGAAAGTCCGGGTCCGAATCAATAACGCAGACCAGATTCTGCAGGTAGGTTGCATATTTCCCTATCAGGATGGCCGTATGGCTGGAGGTCGTATTCATCCGTCCTGCACCCCAAAGGGCACATTTCTTGCCGGCACAGTATTCCGTCAGAATTCCCTTGACCGATAGCTCCAGGTTATCATTCATCTTGTTCTCATCTATGATTTCAATACCATGTCTGATTAATATATCATTCAAGCGCTCATCAAACATACTGCTTTCCCTCCTGTCATCTGTATCACTCTTGATCTGCAGTGGAAACCTCTTCTTAAAGAGCTTCGGGTACTTATTCCCCTCCGGTGTTACTATTCGGTCTGTTATATTACAGTTTCCCATAATTGTCTGAATAACTGTTCACTTCCACTTTCTGAATGTGTCCCGAACAATTTCTCCCTCAGCACTTGCCTCTCCGTCCGGAATCTGTCCGGTTCTGTCAGCGCTTCCTTTAGTTCCTTGTGGTTTTTTACCTTAACTCCCGGTGTAAAGTCTATATAATCAAAATACAGCTCCCGCGAATCACTCAGATAGTCCTCAAGATCATAAGGAAAGAATATAATCGGCTTATCCGTCAATAGATAGTCAAAATAGATGGAGGAGTAATCTGTAACAAGAATATCTGCCCTTTGGCACAGTGGATAAGGATCTGTGTTTGAATCTATCACAATAATATTTTGATTGCCTGCCTTTATAAATTCAGCTTGAAGTTTCGATTTCGGATGAAGTTTAACACAGAACACATAACCTTCCTTCTCCAGAAAGCTGCATAAATCCGGCAAATCTACGGCTTGAAAGAAGTTTTTTTCACTTTCACGGAAGGTAGGCATATATAATATGATTTTCCTGTCCTTCTTATCGTTGATTTTTTCAATAGCCCTTTTCTCCCGATCTGTAAGCACTACATTCCTATTCGGATCCTTCAGGATATCATTTCTGGGATAATCAGCAACTATTACCCTTTTCGTCCGAAAAGCCGATCCAAAGATATCCCGATAATATTCCGAAGCGCATAGCACGTAATTACTGGGCTTTTCATCAGATATCCGTCTGGGGATTCCGTATAGCTTCTCACTAAGGCTTCTGGGGTTGCGAAAATAATCAAAAACGTTATCCTGCTGTATCTTTTTCAAAGGAATCCCATGCCATAGATTCACCTTTATCGCACCGCCTGACAAGGTATAACAGATATCCTTGGAATAATTATCATATAGATATACCTTAGCCCTCAGAGATAACCAAACCCCCTTAGGACTATATAGATAATAGCCTTCCAGCTGGTTTTCCTTCAGAAAAGTTAGGATTTCCTTATTCTTGGTAATCCAGACCGCCCTGACCTGTTCCGGTTTCTGATCAATCATATATAGATAAAAGTATTTCGGATTATCGGTAAAGCTCCTTCCGAAGCTACTGCCAAATACCCAAAGCTTCTTGTTTCTTGGCATCAGAAAAGTTAATCCGTATGGCAGCAGCAATAATAGCTGGCACCAATATTTAATTTGCTTCCATATTTTCTTCCTACTGCTTATTCCCATGCCATTCAACCCTTCATCGCCCAAAATCCAATAAAACACAAAATTCCAATGCTGTATACCGCAAAGGAATATTGTGCTATTGACCGGATCCTGCAAAAAGCTCACATATTATGTATTTACTGATTTTATCTTATATCCGAGTTACCACTTCTTAAGTATCGTCTTTCTCTCAATCGGGTCCAGAGCTCTGACTGCGGGGTCCTCGTAATAAGAATCATTCTTCACATGGGTCGTGGAAATCTCCTCAAAGATGGCTCCCTTGACCGAGGTGAAGGAATGCCGCTCCTCCCTGAGTACCGTTTGAATATCTCCTGGCTTAAGGGTTCTCTCATTTCCTTCTATGTTTATCTCCAGATCACCGTAAAGAAGCTGGAAGGTCTCTTCCTTTACCTTGTGCATATGTACCGGATGCTTCTGGCCCGGAAGGATGACTAAGAGCTTCTTGCAGTATTCCCGGTTGATGATGCTGATGATAATGGCACCGACCTGACGGAAATGTTTCATCCCGTAGTGGTGGGATAATTCCACCTCAAACCGGTCACCCAGTGCGATACCGGCCTCATACAGCATACCCTTTGCATCATGGACGACGCTTCGGACCAATCCAATGTCCGTGATGACTCTCTTCTCCATTAAGGGCTCGTTCTTCTTATAATCCTTACTGGCGGTAATGCCTTCATTAAATTCACCGCTGGGCATCTGTCTGTCTCCACAGGGCATGGCGAAGAATACATCCCCCATAAAGATTGGCTCTCCCTGCTTGATATCCCGCTTCAGGTATACACCCCTCATCAGGGAATGCAAGGAGTCCACCTCCTCCTGACTTACGTACTTGGTATCCTCCTTCTTCATCTCACATATCATCTTTGCTTCCAGAATGGATTTCACCCAAATGTCAGTCTGTTCCGGATTCATAGAGTAAGAATTTAAGGTAATGGTTTCCGTCGGAAGTCCGACATGCCTTTCCAGGATTCTCGCCCCTTTGGATACCGCTAACATTGGAACGATATGATCGTCAGGGTCCTCATGGCCGGAATAGCCGATGGTCACTTCTGGATACCGTCGCTTCATCCTGCTGATAAAATCCAGCTGGAGTCTCTCCTTCGGAGCAGGATATTCTGCTACACAGTGCAAGAAGGCGAATTCACATTTTCTATGGGTAAAGAAGTTATAGATCTTATCAATATCCGATAGGGTCTTGCCACCGGTGGATATGATGACCGGTTTATGGGTCTGTGCGATCTTCGTTAAGAGCGGCCAATCCATGGCACTGCAGCTGGCTACCTTAATGATGTCAATTCCCATATCCATGCACCAGTCAACGCCGTCCTCGTCAAACGGTGTACTGATTGCGATCAGGCCTTCGTCGTGGATCGCGTCCACCAGTTGGTTGAACTGTTCATAACCAAGCCTGGTACTTAAAAATCTTGGAATATGCTTTACATCCGTCCTGTCCATATAATCCGGATGTATGAAGGTATCCAGATTACGGAACTGGAGCTTTACTGCAGCCTTAATATTATATTTCCTGGCAATCCTGCTCATTGCAGTGACGATGTCAATTCCATGTTCCAGACTGCCCTGATGGCTGTTTGCCATTTCAAATATAAATAAATCATCATAGATATGCTTTACTTCATTCATGTCCATCCTCCTAGTCGAATCGTGCAGGAAATTGCATCATTGATTCTATGTACTATATATCGACTTTTTATAACCTACTGTAAAGTGCAGGAGTATAAAAAAATAAGGAAATTATGCATTTCCTTATATATATCTCAAAATATTTTCCATCAGCTTCAAAGCTCTCGGCGGAGCGATTGTAATATCATTGATATAGTCATACGCCAGCTTATATTCCCCCATCTGATACAGCGCTAAGGCCAGATGGTACAGCGTAGTATCATCCTTCGGGGCGAGTTCAATAGCCTCGGAGAGAAAGGGTAGGATCATATCATTCTTACCCGCCTTTAAGAAGCTGATAGCTACACGGTTCAACAATGCTACACGGTTACCTGCATCATTACCTATTATAAAAACCATGGCCGTATAGGACACCTGATTATCCTCTGTATAACAGACTAATGCCTGCTCCTCTTCCGTCAGATCCTGCCCTAATTCATCCATGACTGTATCCTCATGAATCCCATCCTCCAGGCATAAAACTACCTGTTTCAAACGGTCATAATGTTCCATTACCTTCATGAGATCCCTGGAATGATCAAATAGTGTTCTCTGTCCCCTAATCTTCTCATATGCTTGAATCTGAAATACCATATCCAGATCAGCAAACCATGGCTCCGAAAGAGCTTCCGGATATTTTCTGCGGTAGTTATAGTATTCCGTTTTGGCCTCCTCCAGCCGGTCGTCCCAGACCAGCTCCAGAAGCTCAAGTCTGAAGCCCTCGATGTCCATTCCCTCTACAGGGTAAACCGGGTCTCGCTGCAGCCCTTCAACGGTTAGTTCTCCCGATGCAATATGCAGCATTTCCTTTAGCCTGAGATCATAGTTGTGATATTGTCTTACCTTACGGTAGCCGTTCAGTGCAATTTGTTTTCGTTCCTCCTCATGCTCCAGGTAATACCCGACCTTAGCGATCAGGTCCTCCTCACTCTCGTAGCAGACTAAGTCCTCCCCAATCGTAAAATAATCAGCGATATCTGCCTGGTAATTCGTAATAAGGAAGCCTCCAGCTCCCAGGATATCAAAAACACGTAGCGGTATTCCTGATTTGATGGTCCTAACGGTCATGTTAAGATTAATCTTACTGTACCTGAATACCTTGGGCATGACATTATAATAATCAATATACCCCCGATTACGAACCTTCTTAAGCTCAGAAGAGTCACTGTCTGTATATAGTGTTACCTCATAATGCCCGGATAAGCTCCCAAGCAGCTGTCTTCTCTCCATACCTGTAATCTTGGCATTCAGGAAACGGTCAGCGAAGATGTCTCTGATATCGCCTACAAAATTGCTGCCTGGGCAAATATCAATGTACCTAGACAATTCCTCCATGACATGCTCCGTGAGCATTTCCTTGATGAAATTATAGCCGTAGATCTTCATCTGGGCTCTCATAATTCCGTCAAAATATCCCGCCAGGTAGTCCGACAGATTTGCTATCTCATCAAAATGATTCCGTTTATCATACAGATTTCCGACAAAGGATACCTCGGAATGATATCGCTCCGCATCTTCCAGTGAAGTAATCAGCTTGTCCAGCCGCTCCACATTGACTGCCAGGGGAAGATAGTAAACCGTATCCGCCTTTAGTTCGTATTTCATCTGCTGATACAGGGCTCCGTCAAAAATAAATATATAATTTACAGGGTTGTAGACCGTTCTGGAATTCAGGTTGATCAGCGGGCTATCCCATACCCAGGCGATGTACTTGATACAGAAACTGTTGCATACCTTGGAAATCACCTGAAAGTAATTGAATGAAATTACGAAATCATACCTCTTCATTAAGAAGAGATCTGATAATTTTCTCTCAAAAGCCTCATCCTTTTCAAAGTCCGTAAAAACATATTTGATTTTATCCACCTTATGACCCAGCCGGCCCAGACTATCTTCCAGATCTCTCTGTCCAAAGGTGTTCCATTCATATAGTAATATATTCATTTCTTTCCTCCATTCGTTCCAGTATTCTCAAATACTTACACCCCGACATGGATTTATTATAGGGAGATAAAATACCTCCTTTGTGGCAGGTCTCATCATCTCTGAGGTAATAACTTCTGTGGATAGGATGAATCGTTATAATCAATTATAGCAGGATACTCTTCAGATAATCCATATCTATCATCTTGTCATCAACATAATAATCTGCATTCGGTTTTCCAAAGTAAAGCTCATGGTAAGATAAACCCCAGCCTTTCAGTTGTTTTTCGGTAATTTCTTTCCAATCTATCCCTGTAACATAGCCTCTTGCAGTCAGCAGGATAATTTGATTTCCCATCTTATACAGCTTGTTAATTACACGGATCATCTCCTGATTCGGTTCAGCGAGCGCGTAATCGTTTTGCGGCTGTAGCTTTGCTATCACGCCATCGATATCAAACACAAAACGTCTGCCACCTTGCGCCATAGTAAGATATGCTTCGGCCTTCCGGAACTCCTCTTCGGTATCGATATCGTAATTTTTTTTCATCTCAAAACCCAGGATACAGCTTCCGGTCATGGATCTCTGTTCCAGGATTACCCTCCCCCTGACTACATCGATGCAGGCATTCTGGTAATATACCTTCGGCAGGCTCTGCCTCGGCATATTATAGCACTCCGGGATATCCTTCATAATCGGAGACAGAACCCCCTGTTCATCCCTATGCCACATCTTATAGGGAATCTCCTTCGCCGGTGCGATGGACCGTATAGAATCCGCCTCAGGATTCTGTAGCAGCAGCTCTATCATATGATCAATATCTCCCGGATCACGGACCGGATAGGTTGGTCTTAGCTGCACTACGATATCAGGGACTACCTCTTCCTTCTCCTTCAGATAGGTAAGACAGTGGTAGAAAACATCAATATCCAAGGCTGTGTCAGACGCATACTCGGCAGGCCGCAGAAAGGGAACCTCTGCACCGTATTCTGCGCCGATCTTCGCATATTCCATTGAATCGGTACTTAAGATGATCCGGTTTATGTATCTGGACTTCTTGGCATGCTCAATAGAGTATGCCAGCATGGGTTTACCGGCCAGCTTTCTGATATTCTTATGAGGAACGGATTTTGAACCGCTCCTGGCAGGTATAATCGCGATTATATTCATAGAGTTCTCCTATTCCTCCAGGAATGATAGTCCTGTATTCAGCAGTGGTTTAATTCGCTGTATTGCTTCCAGAATCGCACAATAGATGACTTTAGCCTGTTCATAGGTGGCCAGCTTATTCTTCTTTTCATCCTTGGTGTATACATACAGCTGAGATAATTGCTCTGTGGTAGCCGCAGAGATATCCCAATCGAGGAGTTCATAGACACTCTTGGCCTCCATAAAAGCATTATATTCACTCAGAATCTGGTTCTTCCGGATGCTTGAGGTCGTCTCCTGAAGGGACTTCTCATATTTTTCAATCAGTTTGTCACAGATATCAGCTGCATCCTCAGCCTTCTCCCTGATCTCATCCAGATCTATGATATCCTGCTTCATTTGTCCGATCAGCGCAGGAAGTTCATCCGCTCCTATGGATGGTCTGAGATCAGAAGCAATTCTGTCGCAGTCCACCTCGTGTCTGCAATAGCGTTCAATCGCATCCTTCAGGGTCATAATCGTCGTTCCCTTAATCCTTGCACCGCCCTCGGTAGCGTCAATCACTTCTTCACCCTCAAACAAATCTGTCGCATCCTCAAACCAACGGATATAAACATACCAATCATACCTGGTTTTAATCGGATTGCCATAGATGTCTTCCACCATTTCTATCTGGGTGCTTGCATTACTGTAATCTACTGAGATCCCTCCGGCATGGGTGCTGTCTCCGCTATAAGCCAGATCCTGCCCGACCAGGATGATTCTCTGAAAGCCCAGGGTCTCACAGATGGAGAAGGCCCCTGTTGCTACAGAACCACCGGAATTAAAGCTTCCTGTCTCCTTCCCCAGCTTCTGGTATAGGTTTTTCACATAACCCTCCAAATTGTAGAATATTATATTTTTCTGGTTTGCTTCAATATTAGCCGGTCTGGAATCAAAACGGCTGAACATTGGGATATCTTTACATCTTGGATCTTTTAGATGCTTTAGAGATTTCTTCGGATCCAATGTAACAATAAAATCAGGCATAATTTCATGAGCAAGCAGATATTTCATTGCCGTATCCACGGCAAATATCACAGCTTTCCCCTTAGCCCTCTTTAAATCGTCGATATTTTTATCCAGAGAAGGACCTGCTGCTACAATAATAGCAGGGACTTCTTCCGGAAACTTTCCGATTAAATCAGTTACCAGATTACTTTTTCTTAAATACTTCATATTAGTTAAGGTATTTGTTATAAGCAACCGGCTTAACGCAACATCTGTATTCTTATTTACGACTGCTCGATTGTTATTATCCTGTATTACCTTATACAAGATCTTTGCACTCTCTGCAAATATCTGCTCATATAGCGGATGGCTGCAGAATATCTGGGATCTGAGATTAATCCAATCCACATGGTTACTGAGGATATTCCTGATCTCTATGTCGTTAATCCCCTCTACGGTTATGGAGACATTCGTAGCACCGAGAATATCTGTCAGATCATAATGCTCCAGAACAAAGAAAAACAACTCTGCACAGGGTTCATATATTAACAAAGCTCCTTGTTCGTCCAGCCTTCGCAACAAGCTTCTGGCAAAAGTTCCATTTCCTAATCCAAACATGGTAGCAACAATACCGATATTCTTCATATCAAACTGTTCTACCCACCGTTCTGCCTCATGGGAGGGAGAATAAAGGCTGTTCATACGGTATTGTGAAGAGCCGAATGTTATTACGAGCATGACATCTCCATCCAGTGCCGGATACAGCTCCAGCTTCTCCGGTTTGTTAGGATGAGAACTGGAGCTGTTCTCCATTATTCTTTCATAGAGAAATCCCTTCGTTCTTTGTATTTCCTTCATGTTTCTATCATAATACGACATAACGATCTCCTTATCAATCAGTAATCCCAATTAAAAAAATCGTGATCAAAACGCATACTATATGGATTATAACAGTTGATCATGTCAATCCTATGGTATCCGTTCTGAGCACGAGGGTCTCATCCTATTGTATTAATTCCTGTAATTGTTCTCCGATCTCAAATACCAGAATATCCGCAAGTAAGACTCCATCCTTATCTTCCATCGCCTGCATCGACAAAGTCAGATTATTCGTCCATCTCTGCCTGTCTAGGTTAATCATTCCTTCATTTGATAATGCAAATAAAGTATCTGTCAGATTCATAAGCATACCCAGTGTACTATTCAGATTTTCATAGGCTTTGCCAAGTTTCTGCTGATAGAGATAATCTGAAATCCTCCCAATATCCTCCAATGCCCGTATGATTATATCCTTTAATTCTTCCATAGGTCTCCATTCTAACTCATCATATCATATTTAGTAAGCAGAGCATACCTTACAGGCACATACGCCGTTGTTAACTGATCGGTTTCAGAGATTTTTCATAAGATAAAAGTGGGGTCGACCAAAGGTCAACCCCACTTTGATACTACTTAGAGCTAAATTACTGTAACAGTGATAATACGCCCTGTGTGGACTGGTTAGCCTGTGCGAGCATAGACTGAGCTGCCTGCTGAAGAATGTTACTCTTGGCGTATGATACCATTTCTTTTGCCATATCAACGTCACGGATACGGGACTCAGCAGCCTGTAAGTTCTCAGAAGTGTTATCTGCGTTAGTAATGGTATGCTCTAATCTGTTCTGCAGAGCACCGAGCTTTGATCTCTGAGTGGAAACAGCCTTGATTGCAGCATCTAAAGTAGATAACTGAGCAGTTGCCTTGAGGTATGTAGATACCTTTGAAGATACATTCTGAATGCTCAAACCGGAAGCTGTCATGTTCTTAATCGTGAAGCTAATCTTCTGTTCCTTATTAGCACCTACCTGCAAGTTCAGGCTCTTGCCCTGGAACTTTCCGCTAAGTAACTTAATGGTGTTGAACTCTGTCTGCTTAGCGATACGGCTAACTTCACAGGTTAAAGCAACAAGTTCTTCTTTAATAGCAGTACGGTCTGTGGATACGTTAGTATCATTCGCAGCCTGAACTGTTAATTCTCTCATTCTCTGAAGAATGGAGTGAGTCTCGGAAAGAGCACCTTCTGCTGTCTGGATTAAGGAGATACCATCCTGTGCATTAGCGGAAGCCTGATCAAGACCTCTGATCTGTCCTCTCATCTTCTCAGAAATGGAAAGGCCTGCTGCATCATCGCCAGCACGGTTAATTCTGTAACCGGATGATAACTTCTCAGTAGACTTTGCCATATGGCCGCCGGTAATTCCCAGCTGTCTGTTCGTGTTTGCTGCTAACATATTGTGTTGTACTATCATATTAATTCCTCCTTGAATGATTGGTAGCTTCCATGCTACTCGTTATTTGAGTAGATAAATTTCCTTCCGATGCTCTTAGGCCGTACGCTCCTTCGATATGGAGAGGAAATGTTACCTTACTTGTAATATATATCGGTTACTTTCGGAAAAACTTTATACCCTTTTAGTCAAGATATTAATTTTTTTTATCGAGAAAAAACGATTCACCTGGCTGCTGATTCATCGCACTTTTATAGTAACTGCTTGCCATCTTACTGCTGATTTTAAAATCCTTGATCTCTTTCTTTTTCCCCTGAAAAAACATCTGGAATCTGCTCCTGTTCCTGAGCTCCATTGCCTGCAGCCTCGCTCCCTTTTCTGTAACCGACCGGATCAGCTCCTGAAGCATTAAAATCTGGTCCCTATACTGCTCTCTATTTATTTCAAATGCTTCTCTCACATGGTGATAGACCTTTTCAAAGCCTTCATCCAACTGGTTCAGCTGTATAATGCCGGCCTCCTTCTCAGAAAAGGTGGTTTCAAGACTTTCCATATCCGGGGCTGCAGAGGATAGAATTTCCTCCTGCTCCTCGGTCAACCGGATTAAGCGGTTCAGAAGTTCTTCCTTCCTCCGTAATGTATCGGCTAAAATATTGATATATGTTCTGTCTTCCATGGTTTGCCCTCACCTATTCGTTTCTACTATCTTACTAATCTCATTACTTCCTTCCAGGTATCCCGCAGACCCCTGATATGCTCCAGAACCTCCGAAAGTATATTCACATCCTTACTGATATTTGCTGTGAGTAGACGGCTGTACAGATAATCATAAACACGGTCAAATTCCTTTGCAACCGGATACTTAAAATCAAGAGTTGCCCTCATATGAGTAATAATTCTCTCCACCTTAATGATATTTAGATTAGCCTTACTCATATCCCTTTCTTCGATACCCAGGATGGCCATATTACAGAATTTAACCATACCTTCATATAACATCAACGTTAACTCTTCCGGTGTTGCTGTATTGACTTTATTGCTTTGGTATGTAAGTGCTGCATTCATCTGCATGTCTATTCCTCCATTACTTAACTGTTTACTGCCCGCCGCCCGTGCCCAACATAGCTGCCAGCTGATTACTTTGCGATTGCATCTTGGACATTGCCGATTCCATTGCAGAAAATTGCTTATAATACTTATTCTCCAGTTCCGTCAGCTTCTTCTCCTGAAGATCAATCTGTTTCGTATACTTTCTCTGTTCTTCTACCATAAGCTTATCATTATAGAAGGTAAGCGCACTTCTAACGTTCGGGATTGATTTCATCTTGTCATACATTTCATCGTAGAGCTTCTTCGAAATCCCGGACAGCACTGCGATTACCTTGTCCGGATCTTCGTCAAGTGCTTTCTTTAATTTATCCTCTTCGGCAGAATAGATCGGATCATCCTTATCCCCATAGATATGTAATAATCCACGCTCCAGATAATCCGTTGAGGTTTGGATTCCAAAGCTAGAAAGCGCGTAATTCTTATCATTCACCTCTATACTGGACATCATAGTAGTCCTCATGACATCCGTCAGTGATCCTATGGTAGAATCTCTGCGAAGGATGGAATCTTTTATCTTATTTTCCCATTTGGTCACCTGCTCCTCCGTCATGGCTTCCTTCTCGTCATCACTCAACGGATCATAGCCTCTGGAGGATTCTGCATTATATAGCGTATTCATTTCCTTCAGGAGAGAATTATAGTTCTTTATGAAGTCCTTAACCATATCATAAACCGCCTGAGTATCCTTCGTTACATTAAGGCTGATGGTCTGGTTTTCATCTGCACCCTTCAAGGTCAATTTCAGCCCATTGACGGATATAGTGTTCGTCGATCCTTTGATACTGGCGCCATTGTAGATCACCTCACTATCCGTTGCTACTGATAAGGAAGAGATGGTGGAAGCGGGATTCACCTTACTTCCGTCCTCATTCAGTGCATCCACCCCAAGCTTACCAAGCAATGCATTGGCATCTGCTCCACCATTGTCCGCGGAAAGCCGAAAGCTGTTAGCGGAACCACTCTGAGACGAGCTAAGGAAAAGTCGGCGCTTAGATGCATCAAAGCTGGCATTCATCCCCGCCTTCTTTGCCGTATCAATAAAGCTTTGTATCGTAGTATCCGCTGTAACGGTCAGGGTCTTCACCTTACCTGCTGTACCCATACTAATGACAGTTCCTTCTGTGATACCGAGATCAGCCAGCTTCGTGGAAGTAGTGGGTTGAATAGGTTGGCCTTCCTCATCCACTGTTATACTTCCTCCGGTTAGAAATTGTGATTTAGCAAGGCTCTTAATTACCAGAGAGTGAGCACCTTCCGGAGCCGCATTATCAGCAACAACACTGACAAGGCTATCATTAGAAGAGGAGATCTTCTTCGTATTATAGCTTCCCTGAAGCTTCATCTTGTTCAAGTCATCCGTATATAGTTTATAAAGCTTCGTATTCAGCTCCTTCCACTTCTCCTGCTTCCAGGTAAGTAAGGTCTGCTTATCCTCCACTTTTTTATTCTTCATTTTTTGAGCATTAATCAATTCCTTGACTAGTGTCTCCGTATCCATACCTGATACTAATCCGCTTAAACGTACTGGCATTTTAAACCCTCCTAACTAACGTCGATACCCGCGAATTTGGGCGTCAGCACAAATTTCACATTGCGAGCATACGAAGTTCTTCCCATGTGAAGATATTTTCTTCGCACGACCTAAAAGCTGCCTGCTACAGACTATCTTTTCTCATCTATCATGATACCTGCCAGCTCCCACATCTTCTCAATCATTTCCAGGGTTTCTTCCGGTGGTATCTCTTTAATGACTTCCCTCGTTTCCTCATCCATAATTTTAATTGAAACCCTCTTTGTTTCTTCATGATAGGAAAATTCACATCTGGTCCTTTGGTTTCTCATCTTACTGTTTGCTCTGGAGATAGCGTCTTTGATCTGTCTGGTCGAGACAAACTGTTCCCTCTGGACCATATCTTCGTACTGATTGCTTCCGTTAGCTTTAGAAACCGCAGGAATATCCCCAACATGAATATTAGTAGTTCCTGCCTCTTGAATTGTTACTTCATTCGCTCTATAGTCCGGCTTTACCATATTTCCTGCCGTATTGCGATAAGAAGCTCCGCTTAAAACATCCATTGCCATAATCTTACACCTCCGTGTGCTTTTTTTTACATTCTCTGTATGAACCGGTTCTGTCCTCCTTGACTGCAAGCTATTCCGGTAGATACTACTATTTTATATATCGGCAGACTTCGTAAATAATTAATAGATGATTGCCATAAAAGAAAAAACGTGAAAAAGAGCAACATTTGAGACCGGCAACCCGGCTCACCTGTCCGCATAAAACCGTAAAGCATTGCTTAACAATCTTATACCATCCTTTTAACGTCTTTTTCAATTCATTCCTCATTCATGAATAGCCAGTGCCATTTATGCTAAGCTCTGCTACTGGAACAGCTTCTTTAAGACCTCATCCGTCACCTGGGACTCTGCCGCTTCCTTATTGGACTCCTGTATCTGCAGATAAATCTCTTTTCGATAAATCGGAACAGACTTCGGTGCGTTGATACCGAGCTTAATCTGATCACCCTTCACTTCCAGAATGGTGATCTCAATATCATTTCCTATCATAATGGATTCATTGATTTTTCTTGACAGGGCTAACATTATAAGTCCCCCTTTGCTGCCTTTTTTGCTTGGAGCTTATCATAAAAGCGGTATTGGATCTCATAATCCGAGTTCTCCACGATAATCTGGCATCCCTTCCTAGTATCTGCATTCATGATAAAGGGGGCCTTCAAATTCGCTGACATTCTCGTAATATCACTCGGAACCGTAATGGATACCAAAACCACTATATTTTCATTGTTCAGATTTCCAAGTGGCTTAAGTAATTCGTCCTCAACCTCCGGGTTATAGTCCTCCTTCAGTACGAATGGACTTATGACTGGTATCGCAAGCGCGGGTTCCTCAAGACTCTGCAGCCATGAGATGTCCGGTCTATCCTCACCCTCATTATCATATAGCAGAGTATAGTTTTTATAATTCTCAAAGCCTAATATACCGTCTGAAAAATGAATCACTTTATTCTCATCCAGATCAATTTCCCCAAAATGCTTCGTCTTTATCAACATATGTTCTGCCTTCCCTTCTCCCATATTAGCATGAGATTTCTTTCTCTATATTATACAATAAACGACAATGAAGCGCACCTTAATTTTACAGGAAATCCAGCAAGGAATTCTGTACCGCTTTCGCTGCAGCTGCCAGTGATGCATTATAAATCGTTTGTGCGGAATTATATTTTATGATTGTATCCACTACGTCTGCATCCTCATTCTTAGATAGGAGGTCTTCAAAGTCCACCTGTTGACTGGATAGTCTGTTCTCCGTAAGCTCCAGACGAACATAACGGCTTCCAAGGTCAGCAACTGTTACATTGACTCTGTCCTGCTCCTGATTTGTCATGGTTATTCCCTTTTGGAAACTATCTTGCATGATTTCCTTCTTCAATTCAAGGTCCGTATCCATTTGCTCCTTGAGCTTCTCGTACCTTTTCCGATCTTCTGCAGTAAGGGAATTATCCGCCAACCTTTTTTCTATCTCTGCGATCATACCCTCTACCTGCACAACTTCATTTACGCTGTTCAAGATATCGTCAATACCCCTACCTACCGAATGACGCATGGCATCCGAGCCCTCTGTGTTGATGGTCAGCTTCTGATTATAATTAATCTCATATTGTATCTGCTGTTTTTCCTTCTCATAATTAATCGGGTCCTGCTCAGGCTTACTGTGATCCGTCATCACACAATTAAAATAGTGCTCCGGCTTCAGATCCCCCTTTTGGAAACCGGACTTTGAATAATCAATTCTGATATCCTCCGCCGTACGGAATTCCTCATAGACATCGGGAGCCAGGATCAGTTCGCCGGTCTCGCTGATAAAATTCATCGTGCCAGCGGCTGGTTTATATGCCAAAGCATCTGTCGAGGACATAACCACAATATTTGTGTGATCAAAAGGCGGTGTCATCTCCACCAGTTCACCATCCGCGTTTAGTTTCTTATATTGGATATCTCCCGGGGGATTCGCACCCTCCAGCTTATCATAGGCAAGCTGAATTCTGTAAGTATTCACCATCTGAGGAGGTTCGTCCAAAGCTGCTCCTGAATCATAATCACTCAAATCATAGCTTCCCGTAACCTTGGAACCAATCTGAATCTGCTTTCCCGAGAAGCTCTCCGTGATACGATAGCTCAATTGCTCCGTATCCTCGGTGAAGATCAGGGAACTGTCTGTTTTATAACCGGTAAAGACATACCTTCCTGCGTAATTCGTATTCCCTTCCTGATAGATCTGATTCCTCATCTCGCTCAGGTTCTGGACGATGGAGGACCGATCCTTTGCGGTAAGGGTATCGGAGCTTCCCTGGACGCAATAGGTATTGATCTGTTTCAGGATATCATTTACTGTCTTAAGGGCACTTTCAGTTACATCCATCCAGGACATGGCATCGGGAATATTTTTTTCATAATATTGGTTTATCTCAGAGAGATTCGTACGGAGCTTTAAAGCTCTAACAGCAATAATCGGATCATCGGAGGGTTTCTGAATCTTCTTTCCAGTAGAATATTGCTGTTCAAGATCTGTCATGTTGAGTTTATTTCTGTTAATGTTAGTCATCATATTATTGGTCATCATCTTATTTGTAATTCTCATATCCATACCTCCTTTGTCCGAACCCCTGTATTCGAATCGAAGCCGGTCAATGTTCAGTTCTTAACACAAACCTCTATGTACTCTAGACTCCCATATAGTTGATTAATTTATCATAAATTTCATCCATAACCGTTATCACCTTAGCAGATAAGTTATATGCATTCTGGAACTTAATCAGATTCATGGTTTCTTCATCCAGATCTACACCTGAAACAGACAGTCGTTGATTCGTTATTGTACCCAGGATATCCTGTTGGTTTTCATATAAATTCATAACTTTTTTGGAATCAATGCCGATATCAGCGACCAATATCTGCATATAACCGGTGGGGCTTCCTTGTTTGAACATGCTCTTGTCAGTCTTAAGAGCAATCAGCCTGTCGATTACATCATTATTCTCCTGACCATTCACGACATCTGAAGCAGCTGCCAGAAGCTTTGGATCCTCTAACAGCTCCTTGGAGATGGTGAAGTTTTCGGCTGTCATAAAATAATAGGAACCAAAAAGCGGTTGGTCTTCGGGAACAGTTTCATAATAACCTCCCGTCTGGGAATTGAAGCTGTAGTAATCATAATACTCAGCCTCGTCCGAACCTTCATAGGGTCCGTATACAAATTCTCGTCCATTGATTTTATTGGTCGCATTAAAGAAATCTATTCCCTGCTTCCCTGTAATATCTTTTCCGGTTCTGTGTAATTCATTGAAGGACTTGGCAAAGGTTCGGATGAACTCATTCATCTGGTCCATATAATAAGGAATGCCTTTATAGTCAATGCTATCCCCTACCGTTGCAGTGGCATCAAATGCATCAACCAAGATAGGTTCCTCCAGCTCGAAGGTATAGCTATAATCTCCTGTGACAGGGTCAATATTTATTTCAAAGCCGCTGTAGAAATACTCGTAGTTACCGATTGTCAGCTTGCCGTTTTGAGGAATATTCAACTTATTTACATCGTTAATATTCGTTCCGGTCATCGTTACATAACTGTCCCCAGCCAATGCATTTACATTTCCCTTTAAATTCAGCTGGTTATTGCCGTCCCTGACTTCAAACAATGCCTGAAGTGCCCCTCCGAGGGTGGGGCTACCGGTATCAAACCTTTGACCGTTCTGCCAGACGATATCATAGAGTCCGCTGATATCATTCTGATTCTGTTGAACCTTTCTCGGAATAACCTGTAGAGAGTTAAAATTGCCGCCATCTACCAGGGTCTGACCATTCATCTTTATCACATAGCTGGTGATACCGATGCCTGCACCCACTGTTTTTTCAGTGACAGTAACATTGGCGATTTCTGACAGCTCATCTACCAGCAGAGCTCTCTGATCGCGGAGATCATTGGCAGTACCCCCATTAACCTCCAGTGTATTGATCTGTTTTGTGAGAGCGGCAATCTGTTGTGCGGTGGAATTCACCTGCTCTACTTTATTTCTTATTTCAAAATTACAATCCTCTTGTATACTTTTCAGGCTTTCTGACATGGAATTGAAATACTCGGTCAGGCTCTTGGCATAATTGATTACCTGGGTCCTTACCGTAAGGCTGGATGGGTCCTTCGATAACTCCTGCAAACTACTATACATGGAATCAAAGGTTTTGTTGAAGCCCTCCACACTGACCTCATTAAAGCAATTCTCTATCTCCGACATATAGTGGGATTTACTCGAATATTCGCCGAATATCGTACTGTTTTTCCTATACTTAATATCGTAATACTCATCCCTGAGCTGTTTTACGCCGGTTACATTTACTCCTGTCCCGGCCATGCCGTAGGTACTGTTTAGCTGCAATGCTTTACCGGCCGTCTGTCCCATCATCTGCCTGGTATAGCCCTCCGTCTCTGTATTGGTTATGTTATGGGCAGTAGTATCAAGTGCTGCCTGATAAGCATATAACCCCGTCTGACCGATATTTAGTCCAAAAAATGTGGATGACATGTTCAATCACCTCTCTTAACAAATAAATGTCTAAAGCTTCAAATTGCCTGCAGGAACCTTGTCTTACAGATTGTTGATGATATGCTCCAGCATCTCGCTGACTACATTGACATATCTTGCGGATGCATTATATGCATGCTGGTATTTGATCAAATTCGTAAGCTCTTCATCGGAGGAGACACCGGTCACCTCCAGTCTCTGGTTATCAATGCTTTCCACCATGGAGGCTTGATTATCACGAATTGTATTAAGCCGCTCTCCCCGGTTTGCTATCTCTGAAATGAAGGAGGTATAATAATCGTTGAAGTTGTTTTTGGTCAATGTATTCGGTGACAGCGTACTGAAGGGCTCCTGCCATGCTGTCAGCAGTTGCTTTGCTGTCTCGATATCATATTCACCTGTTCCTGCATTGGAGGAAAGAGGAATGATCGAATAGTTTTGCAGAATCTTACGATTTACCTCTATCTCACCTAAGGTGAATAAGGAATAGTTGTCGGTTGGATCCTCCGCTTGATAAACACGAGCCGTGATAAATTCATAACCTCCCAGACCGTTTTCTATTTCGATCGTTGTATAATCACTGTATCGGTCCATGGACTTTCGGCTGAATAGTCCCTCACCCATCGTCCTCTCGACATCCATGCCAACCGGAGCCTTCTCCTCATCGAGGATCTTGATCTTCGTGCCATCGGCTAAAGTTACTTCCTTGTTCGGACTCAGGATATCATTCACCGTAGTGACGATTCCATGGATTAGCTGGTCAAACTGTGCCTGTACCGTCATAATAACGGAAGGATTTATCCTGTTGTTATAATCCCTGACAGCATCCTGATACTGCTCATCCGAATCAAAGTTTTCCTTCACCGGAATATCTGTATAATTAGCCTGCTTATAGCCTCTGGCTATCAACAATCCCTTCAATGACCCGATATCAGTATTATTCAAGGAGGAAGGGACCTTATCCAGATTGAATACATCCGAATTGCCATGCGCTACCCAGACGGGTTTCAGCATCTCAGTCTCTTCGTTCATTCTTACCGTACTCATTTCAAACACGGTATCCTCTGTTACAAAGGGTACTCCCTCCAGACTGACTGTTACGATACCGGCCGTATTCTCCTTATATGTAATGTCTGCCATCTTGCCCAGTTCATCCAGGAGCAGATTTCTTTGATCTCTTAAGTCATTTGCATTTTCTATCCCGGTACTCTCATATTGTCTGATTTTAATATTTAAGTTCCTTATTTCTTTTCCGATCTCATTGATTCGCTTCACCTGGTTGATAATCTGGGTATTTAAGTTGATCTGGTAATTATTCAATTGCTTTGAGATATTCTCAGATCGTTCAATGAAGGTGACTGCCGTCTCAATTAGGGAAGCCCTTGCTACGACATTATCCGGTTCCTTGCAAAGTTCCTGTAAGGAAACCCAAAATTCGTCCAAGGAATCCTGAAAAGCCACACCCTCCAGCTCTCCAAACAGGCTCTCTACCTCCTGTACGGCCAGGGTCTGAGATTCATAAAAAGCCTGTCGGCCAGATTCCTGGCGATAGGCTTGGTCCAGGAAGGAATCCCGCACCTGCTTCACGGTTGCAAAGTTTGCTCCCAAGCCTTGCTGCATGGAGGAGATATAGG
>JAEZHX010000241.1 GCA_023436765.1 Bacillota bacterium | reverse complement strand
GGTTCAGTAAATATTCATCAGACCGATTACTCATAATAAAATGTTCCGGCTGAAATCTAACCGCATCTTCATCCAATTCCCTATATAGGCTTCTAAGCTGCTCCAGATCCCTATCATTTGCTTTACGAATTATCATTTCTATCCCCTCCATACCTGTGGTAATTCTATGAGATTTCATATATAATGTAACTATATTTACTGTTGCTGTATCAATAGACATGTATTACAAAGGAGACAAAATTTATGAATTGGATCAATCTGTTCGGGCTTATTATTGTTGTTCTTTTACTGCTACCCAATATCCTCTATGCACTCAAAAATAGAGCCGCCGAAAATAAATGCAAGAACAAAGTTATGAATCTGACTGAACAGCTTGGCAGATACAGCTCCATGTTTTTGATGGTATTTCATATCGGGATAGATGAATTTGGTTTCCGGTCCGATGAGGCTTTTGCTATCTGGCTGATGGGGTCAGCCTCATTATTATTGATCTACTGGTTGTTATGGCTTGTCTATTTCAGATCGTCCGGCTTCTTCTGTGCTATGATGCTTGCCATCATCCCAAGTATCCTGTTTATCTTCAATGGTTTTATCTTAAGACATTGGCTGCTTGTGATCTCAGGTTGTATCTTTTCTATCGGACATATCTATGTGACTTATCAGAACAACCGCAAAGAGTGAATATACACCCAATAAATATCATGTACTATTAGTTTCATTCATATCATGCTTTATTAGTATCATGCTCTATTAATCCGATGTAGTATTAGTTCGATGCGCTGTGACTCATTATTTACATAATGCTTCAAAATCCTTCTCTGTCATATGCCTGCCGACCAGCTTCCATAGAGCTTCTTTGGGGTTGCCGTTATAATGCAGTCCATTCACTTCCTTCTTCCAGTGGTCGGCTATACAGTATAGATAGGCATACCAGTTCGCATTCATCCTCTTACCGGAGCAGGCAGTGATATATAGATTTTCCAGGAGGAAATCGAAAGCCTTGTCAAAAGTCTTTTTCTCTATGTTAAGCGTTAATCTTACCTCTTCCTTATCGGCAACCGGATGCTTCCTTATCTCCTCATATATGCTCCCTGCTTCCGGGCTCAATTCCTTTTCTTCTTTGATTCTGTTCAGCAGTTGGTATGCCTTCACAGACAGATAGGTAGATCTCTTCTTAAATACCTTGCAGTAAAATACCTGGCGCAGTTCAATCAGCCCAATGATATTTTCCATGCTATAGCCGAGCCCGCACAGGGAAGGCAGCTCCTTATTATCATTGCATAGCAAAATCCCGTTCTCCTCCAGATATTCTCCCAATTCCATTTGTCTCGTAGCACTGTACTGGTGGAACATATCCACCCTCACGACTCTGGAATGGAGGATACTGCCGCAATCCTTACACAGAAGATGCTCGATATTAGAGCAATCCCCCGTTGACTGATAGGCATATAGGTCAGCAAACATCTGACCGTTTCCCAACTGGTATCCTACTCCGATATTATTGCTGTTACAATAAGGACATCTCTCCAGATTGATCTGATTCATTCTCCATAACTCCCCTCTTAAGCTTACTATAGCACCGAGATCGGGTAATAAAGATCGCATTCGCAATAGCTCTTGTTACACCTCGCATAGTTAATATGTTCAAAGTGAAATTTCTCGGGCAGATGAAACTCCACGGTAGGAATCCAGTGATCGTTTACGAACTGCCAGAGGCCTTTCAGTTTATCTGCAGAGAGCTCCTCCGGACGATGGGGACCCATATAGGTAAATACTCCGTACTTGTGAGGCCTGATGTGCTTCACTGTCATATTCGGACCTACGATGCTGTTCTGGTTGATCTTTACCGAGGGCTGATAGCAGGTATAGGCACCGGGCTTCTTCGGCACGGTCGTGAAGCCGATGTAGATGTCCTTATCCACCGGATTAATTACCTCCGGCCTTTTATAATAGAAGAAATCCACTCCAAGCTTATTCGCCGTGAGCTCTCTTGCGTTCTCCTCTATATCAACCCGATATTCGACTCCGGCGATAGAAAAGGCAGGCAATACGGTGATGGATTTAAAGAATACCAGACCGTCACCGGAGCAGTTCATGAAGTCCGCATTGAATCTGTCCAGTATATTGAGGGGACAGGGATTTCTCCTCCACTTAGCCGGAGTAATATTATATTCCTCCTTGAAAACCCTTTGATAGGTCCTCTCCCACCCCAGGCAATACTTCGAAGCGATGAATTCAATGCTGATATTGTGATTGATCAGATCACCTAAGGACTGAGCGATCCTTCTCCTTCTGACATATTCCATCAGTCCTGTCGCGGTGGCACCCTTCCAGATCCTTAAGAGATGAAACTTGGAAAGGTTGACATTCTCCGAAATGTTATCCAGATCCAAATCATTCAGCAGATTGTTCTCGATATATTCCGTTGTTTTCTTGATTATCTCCAACAGATAATTGTCCATGCAGCCCCCTGAAATTTTCTCCCGCATCGCTTCTGCAAAATCATTCCTGCATACTTATTTGATCTCATGCCTAAAGCTCATGCGTTCCCAACATATCGTAGCTATCACAACTTAAGTCAAGCCTTACCGTATCATACATATTTTTCGCAGGTCTGTCGTATTGCCATATTGCCATTGTCAGCTGGTTTTCTCAAATATTATAACATAAGGTAGTACCTTTGCACGGAATAATTTAACAATTAACTCATCTTAGCAATTTTTGTCCTGTTTTATCCAGGATATAGCAATTTCTGTCCTGTATTCTTATTCCTGAAAGGTATAATAGTACCATTCATGCTGAAGCCGTTCCGGCCTTCGTTCTCCGGTCGCAGCATGATGCTGCTGTTCACTATTGTGTGGAAAGGATGAGGAAATGGATAAAGACTTACAGCCTACTTTGAGGGAGAGATACCTGGAAGCTGCCCAGAGCTTTATTGACAAGATTAAGACCGATCCGAATATCGTGGCAGTTATCATATGCGGAAGTCTTGCTTATGATCAGGTCTGGGAAAAGAGTGATATCGATATGACCGTAGTGGTCCGTGATCAGATGATTAAAAATGATTCCTACTGCATCATCGAAGATGATATCACAATCAATGTCAGTATCGCAACGAGAAGCTCCTTCAAGCGTTTTATGGAGCGCTCAACCGGCGGTTCCTTTCAGCAAGCTTATTATGCTAAGGGTCAGATCGTATACTCTACGGACGACAGCTTCAATGAATACTTTGAAGAGCAGAAAATGATCGGCAGTGATGATATTGCTCTGAATGTTTTCTATGATACGTGCAATCTGCTTTATGCCTATGAGAAGGCGACGAAATGGCTCACAGTTAAGAAAGATCCTGTATATACCCAGTATTATCTTCTGGGAGCGGTAGAAAGTATGGCCAGGATCGAAGTATCACTGCAGGGAGATCCCCCGACCAGAGAGGTGATCCATCAGGCCCTGAAGCTCAACCCGGAGCTCATCACTCCTTATTATCAGAAGGCAATGTCTGGGCTATATTCAGAGGAAGAGCTGAAGTCCCTGATCGTTGGCATCGATGACTATATGAAGCAGCATCTCGATGTCATCAAGCAGCCGGTACTTGAATATATGAAGGATCAGGAGCTGAAGACCGTAACCATGTTAGCAAAGTATTTTCATACAGAAGGTCATTATATCATCAGTCTTTTTGACTATCTTGCAGAACAGGGGGTTCTGGCGAAGGTTTCTCAGACCATACGTATCACACCCCGAGGCAAGAAGGCCGTGGAGGAAATCGGCTATCTCTACATTCCCTAGAATAACTAGAATTCTGCGTAATGTATTGTAACCGTTACTAAGTTCCTACGCGCTTGCGTTGTACCACCTATATCCGTACAGGTAAGCGCAGTTCAGAACTTATATCTGATAGAGAGGAGTAATCATATGTCCGTGCGTTCCAGCATCGAGATCTCCGGTGCAAAACAAAATAACTTAAAAAACATCTCAGTCGATATCCCCAGAGATAAGCTGACCGTAATCACCGGGGTCTCCGGCTCCGGTAAGTCGTCCCTTGCCTTTGATGTCCTGTATGGGGAGGGTCAGAGGCGCTTCCTGGACTCAATCTCAAACTTTGCTAAGAGCCGTATCAGTCAGCTGAAAAAAGCAAAGGTGGATTATGTCCGTGGCTTGTCCCCGGTCATAGCCATCGAGCAGAAAAAAAGTAACAATAATCCACGGTCCACTGTCGGCACCGTTACTGATATCAACGATTACCTGAGACTCCTGTATTCAACAGCCGGTGTCGGCAGATGTCCTGCCTGTGATCATCCGCTGGAGCAGCTTTCTCCCGCACAGATTGCCGAGCATATCTGTACCCTGCTTAACGGCACGGTAATAGAGCTTCGATCACCGGTGTATAAGGTCTTCGGGGAGGATTATAACTATACGTTCCAGAGTCTGAGGGAGAAAGGCTTTAAGAAGCTGTTGGTGGATGGAGAACCCTTCTCTCTGTCGGATAAGCGGGAGCTGAATGAAGCAAAAGCCTATCATATAGAGCTTATTATAGATCGCTTTACCCTCAAGAGTGATTCCTACATCCAACTGACGAAATCCATCGAAGCCTCCATGCTTGCATTGGAGGAGGATTTCATGGTACAGGTGGAGGTCGTGGGCGGCGCACCTGCTTCCTTTTATGAGGGCTTTGCATGTCCGATTCATCATACCTTCCTTTGTGAGATGCAGCCCTTCCATTTCTCCTTCAATACTCCTGTCAGTGCCTGCCACACCTGCCTCGGTGTAGGGATGTCCTATGTCGTCGAACCACGGTTCTTGGTCGTAGCTCCGGAGAAAAGCATCAATCGCGGGGCACTGAAGAATACGGTTTATAACCTCAATGGGAAGGACAGCTATCGGGGCGTCATGCTCTACAGTCTGTCCCAGCAATATGACTTCAGCCTGGATACCCCGTTCAATGAGCTACCGAATGAAATTCATGAGCTCTTGTTCTATGGATCGAAGGGGGAACCGGTAAAGATGATCCAACCACCGGACTCCAAGAAGCGCAACTGGATCGTCGGCAGGGACGTACCCTTCGGCGGTTTTGTCCATGAATTTGAACACTGGTACCGCTCCTACATCCGAAGAACCTCCACGACGGAAGCCTTCGAGCCTTCGTTCATCAAGGAATGCATGATCGAGAAAATCTGTCCGGAATGTCATGGGGCCAGACTTAAGAAGCAGCGTCTTCAGGTCACCGTCGGTGGTAAAAGTATAGATGAACTGAGTAAAATGCAGTTGCCGGAGCTTCTTACTTTTATCGAAGCCCTGACCTTCGAAGAGAAGAACCGTGAGGTTGCTGCTACGATTGTGCGGGAGTTATCCACTCGGATTAAGCTATTAATTGATATCGGTCTTCATTACATCAACCTCGGCAGAAGAAGTGACAGTATCTCCGGTGGTGAGATGCAGAGGATTAAGATGTCCACCCAGATCAGCAGCGAGCTGATGGGCATGCTCTATGTCATGGATGAACCGAGCATTGGTCTTCATCCAAGGGATTCCGGCAAGGTAATCGAGACTATGAAGAAGCTCAGAGACATCGGCAATACCGTGATTGTCGTGGAGCATGATCTGGAAACGATACGGAATGCGGACCATATCATAGAGATTGGTCCCGGCCCCGGTATCCACGGAGGAAATGTCGTGGCCAGCGGTTCCCTTGAAGATATTATGGGGGAGGAAACCTCTGTCACAGGACAATATCTGTCCGGGAAGGCTTCCATTCCCATTCCGAAGCAGCGCAGAAAGCTGGGTGATGAATTTCTATCCATCCAGGGCGCCAGAGAAAATAACCTGAAGAATGTGGACCTGGATATCCCCCTTGGTGTATTCCTATGTATCACCGGCGTATCCGGCTCAGGCAAGAGTTCTCTGATCAATGAGATCCTCTATAAGCAGCTGAAGATCGATAAGACCGGCGCCCGTATCGTTCCGGGAGTCCATGACTTTCTCTTCGGCTCGGAGCTAATCAATAATGTGATTAACATCGATCAGTCTCCGATCGGCAGGAACTCGAAATCCAACCCGGCCACCTATATCGGGATCTATGATAAGATCAGAGAGCTATTTGCTGCTCAACCGAAGGCCATAGATCGTGGCTATACCTTCCTGGACTTCTCTCTGACTCATGCCAACGGCTGTCGCTGCGAGCACTGCCAGGGTGACGGAATTATAGTAACCGATCTTCAATTCATGGCAGATATCGAAACTATCTGTCCGATGTGTAAGGGAAGACGCTTCTCTGAGGAAGGTTTGGAGGTCAAATACCGCGGGAAGAGCATCTCAGATATTCTGGAGATGACCGTGGAGGAAGCACTCGTTTTCTTTAAGGAGCACACCTATCTTAAGCATAAGCTAGGCATCATGAATGAGCTGGGTCTTGGTTATCTGTGTCTTGGACAAAGCTCCACTACTCTCTCCGGAGGGGAAGCACAGCGAGTGAAGCTGGCCTATGAGCTGGCGAAGATCAAGAAGGGAGCACATAACCTGTATATTCTGGATGAACCCACGACCGGCCTTCATCTGTCGGATATCGCCAAGCTTCTGGACTGCCTGAATAAGCTGGTGGATCAAGGTCACTCCGTGATCGTCATTGAACACCACCTGGATGTGATCAAGTCTGCCGACTACATCATTGATTTGGGTCCTGAGGGAGGTAATAAGGGTGGATACATTGTAGCGGAAGGTACCCCGGAGCAGGTCGTAAAGGTACCGGAATCCTATACCGGGAAATTCCTGCAAGAGGTTTTGATTTAGTCTGTATCCGGTAGCTCCCATATGCAGTAGGTTAAGCATGGGCGTTACCGGATACTGTATTTATGTTATGGACTAATAATAACCTGTAGTTATTTACAGGGCTTTGCACCGGGGTAAGGCTTATAAACCGAGCCTTCTCCCCGGTTATGCTGTCGTATATTGTTTCGTATATGGACATACTTCAATGCATTTTCCGCATAAGGTAATCTTCTTATTCAGGGCTTTGGCAGCAATTTCCCTTGCCTTCCTTCTGCAGGCCATAGCATCAAAGAACTCATCCCGGTCAAGCTCCGGACTCCAGTTACGGCCTGAGATGGCCCCTCCGGGACAAGCCTCCGTACATAACATACAGCTTCCGCACTTAGGTGGAAGGATCGTATTCGGATACTCCACCGGTGCATCGGTCAGCACCGAGGTTAACCGGATCGCAGAACCGTAGGCTTCGGTAAGGAACAGAGCGCTCTTTCCGATCCATCCGAGGCCGGCCTTTACTGCAACTGTCTTATGGGGAAGAATCGTCCGGAAGATTCCGAATTCCTTTATCATCTCTAAGGTCTGTGGAAATGCATGGTAGCCCTGCTTTTCTATGTACTCTGCACAACGGAGAGCCAATTCATCCAAGTGCATATTCAGGCGGTGATAGGCATCATAGTACTCCATAGTCGGATGTTCACCGATGCCTCTGATAATCTCCTTCGGATAAGCCAGCGCAATCGCTATTCCAAAGGGATACTCCGGTATCTCATATGGCTCAGAGATAGAATCCTCACTTCTCGGTCCTTCCAGGTCCACCTCCTGATATAAGCCTTCCACCTTCGCAAATCCGACCATGGATGCCCCCTCATTAAGCAGCAGCTTTTCTATTTCTTGATTCATAGCCTTCCTCCTTTCTTCCATATCAAATTGAATTTAGTCTTCCATATTTAGCCTGAATTGGGATACATTCATCATGACCTTCACACAACGTTCACGGTTTGTTTAAAATATGAACACATTTATAGGTTAAGATGGTTACATAAGAGAAACACATCATTGCTATCTACTAAAAATTTAAATAAATTTCATGAACTCCCTAGATAAAGCCAACTGAAAAGTTGGCTTTTCCTCTGTCCGAACATCCAAAGATTGAAATACAAATTTAGCTATAGCTTACCAGTAGTATAAATCCCAGTTACTTCTCCATTAAAAAACCTGCTCCATGCCTCCGTCATGAATAATCACAAGAGGCACAAAGCAGGGGCATTATTAATCTGTTTATTCGTATAGCGGGTATTTATCTGTAAGAGTCTTAACCATACTCATCGCCTTTTCCTTATTAGCGTTCACATCGGTGATCAGAAGATGAATAGCATCCGCTACCACATCCATATCCTCTGCATTCAGGCCTCTGGTCGTAACAGCTGCCGTGCCGAGACGGATACCGCTGGTTACAAACGGAGATGCCGGATCATTCGGGATCGCGTTCTTATTACAGGTGATGTTCGCTGCATCCAGAAGCTTCTCCGCATCCTTACCGGTTACATTCATGTTCTGGAGATCCACCAGCATCAGGTGATTATCGGTACCGCCGGATACGAGATGAAAGCCTCTCTTCATGAGACCCTTGGCCAGAGCCTGTGAGTTCTCGATGATCCTTCTTGCATAATCCTTGAAGCTGGGATCGAGAGCTTCCTTGAAGCAGATTGCCTTCGCAGCAATCACATGCATCAGAGGTCCACCCTGGATACCGGGGAAGATGGCCTTATTCAGCTTATACTCCTCTGCAAACTCCGCACTGGAGAGGATCATGCCTCCTCTGGGTCCTCTTAAGGTCTTATGAGTGGTCGTTGTAGTTACATGAGCGTAAGGAATCGGGCTCTCATGATAACCGGCTGCTACCAGACCTGCAATGTGGGCCATATCCACCATAAGTATTGCGCCAACTTCATCGGCGATCTCTCTGAATCTCTTAAAATCTATTTTTCTTGCATAGGCACTGGCACCTGCAACGATTAATTTCGGTTTGTTTTCGAGAGCGATATTACGAAGTGCCTCGTAATCGATGAAGCCCTGATCGTCCACACCATAGGGAACGATCTTGTAATAAGCTCCGCTCATATTTACCGGGCTTCCATGGGTCAGATGTCCGCCATGGGCCAGGTTCATTCCCATAACTGTATCACCGGGCTTTAGCAGTGCAAAAAAGACAGCCATATTGGCCTGTGCACCGGAATGGGGCTGTACATTGGCATAGGTGCAGCCAAATAACTGCTTCGCGCGATCTATGGCAAGATTCTCTGCAATGTCAACATATTCGCAGCCGCCATAATATCTCTTGCCGGGATACCCCTCCGCGTATTTGTTCGTTAACTGGCTTCCCATCGCTGCCATAACAGCTTTGCTTACAAAGTTCTCTGAGGCAATCAGTTCGATATGGTCATTCTGCCTGCCGATCTCCAGGGAAATCGCATTGGCTAATTCGGGGTCAAATGACTTAACTTCATCAAAAGAGTACATTTTCTTCCATTCCTTTCTCTGCAAATTCTAATAACACTTACTATATCACATTAATCTGATAAAGAAAAGTAACTTTGTTAAAATCCTTCGATATTTGTTCATTACAATCTCTAATCAGTCTTATAAGCGACGATAGAGCTCCTCGATCCTATCCTTCCCAGGAAATCCCTCCGTGAAGGCCGCAGCACTACCGGCAGCGATACCATATTTCAGTGCAATTCGATAATTCTCCTCGGAATAGCTCTCCTGGAAGTCGTCCTTCTCAGCCTCTATTAATCCATAGAGGAACCCGGCGACAAGAGCATCTCCGGCGCCCACCGAGTTCAGGACCTTGCCACGGGGGGCATTCATTCTTGTTACCCCTCCCAGGGAATCCACTAACAGCGCTCCATCACCCCCCAGGGAGACTAGTACATTCTGTGCACCTTCCTCCTGAAGCTTCCTGGCACATTCCAGAATGCTTTCATAGGTCGTCAGACCCCTTTCGAACAGCCTGCCTAATTCCTGCAGGTTGGGCTTGATCAGAAAGGGTCTGTACTTCAAGGTATTTCTTAATAATTGTCCTTCCGCATCCACGACCAGCTTCAGCTTTTTATCTGTCAGCCTACTGCAAATATCCGCATAGATATCGTTCCTGTCCATCCGCCTAATATGGCTATCACCGCAGATTTCTTTCTCGTCCATCAGTCTAGTATGACTATCACCGCAGATGTTTCTCTCATCCATTCGCTTGCCGTTATCGGAATTACCTGTGATATTAAGCCTTCCGGGAGCACTTCCGGATAATACTAGGGTATCCCCATCCTGAAGCTTCTCCAGCTTCCGATACAGAAGCTCCACTTCAGGTGCACTGATAACAGGGCCTTGTCCATTGATTTCCGTCTCTACTGACTGATTCGACTTCAGTTTCACATTGATCCGTGAGGTTCCCTCTGAAGCTGTAACAAAATCAAAGCATATACCCATCTGTTGAAGTCTATGCTCAATCTCTCTACCTGTAAAGCCGGCTGTAAATCCAAGGCACAAGCTATCTGCCCCCAGCTGCTTTAATACAGCAGTGACGTTAATGCCCTTCCCTCCGACATACAGCTCTTCGCTTTGTGTCCTATGTAAATTGCCTGGTTTAAAATCCGAAACCCGCACCACATAATCGAGGGACGGGTTTAGCGTCAAAGTATATATCATATACTACTCCGGAATTTTGATTCCCAAATGGGAACATTCTATTCAGTCATAGCAGCACAGCTGCTGTTCCGCCAAAGACTGACTCGTACCTCTGTGATATGCTTGCTACAAATGATCCGGTCCGAAGCTCATCGGAAGAAGCTCCTCCAGGAAGAACATCAGATAATCCTCTTCTGATTTTGCCAGAATAACAAGGAACTTATTTGGATCAACAAACTCCCGCATTACCTGTCTGCAGACTCCGCAGGGCGGGATATAATCCATAATCATACCGTTCTTGCCTCCCACGATGGCGATCGCGGCGAAACGCTTCTCCCCCTCACTGATTGCTTTGGCAAAGGCTGTTCTCTCCGCACAGATGGTCGGTCCCAAGGAAGCATTTTCAATGTTACACCCGGTATAAACCTTATGAGAAGCTGTCAATAATGCAGCCCCTACCCAGAAATTCGAGTAGGGTGTGTATGCATTATTCATGCCTTCCATGGCATCCCGAATCAGGTTTTTGATCACGGATCGGCTGACCAGACTTTGCTTTCCGATCAGTTCCCCTTTCTCCTGACGTATAAGGCTGTTCTTCGGTTCATTATCGTTCTGCATGGTCTAACCTCCTTACAAATCATTTCGTTTCCTAATATATTCAAGCTGCTATGATCATAGCAGTATCTTCTTAATAGCCGGTACCTTCCTGGTTTTTCGCCAGCTTAACGATCCTGCTGGTACCGAGTCTTGAAGCGCCGAGCCCAATAAATCGCTCAGCATCCTCGAAGGAAGAGATTCCTCCTGCCGCTTTTATCTTAACACTGCTGCTGACATGCTTGGCAAACAGTTCAACATCCTCAAAGGTTGCGCCGCTCTTGGAGAAGCCGGTAGAGGTCTTGATAAAATCAGCTCCGGATCTTGTAACGACATCACACATTTTGATCTTCTCTTCTTCAGTCAGAAGGCAGGTCTCAATGATAACCTTCAGGATCTTATCTCCGCAAGCAGCCTTCAGTTGCTTGATCTCCTCCAGAATCAGGTCATACTCCTTATCCTTCACAAGGCCGAGATTGATTACCATATCAATCTCATCGGCTCCGTTTGCGATAGCATCCTTGGTCTCATACACCTTGACAGCCGTTGTATTATATCCGTTAGGAAATCCGATTACTGTACAGACCTTCATCCTGTCCCCTACATATTCCTTCACCTTCTTTACGTAAGAGGGTGGAATGCAGACAGAGGCAACCTGATAGATGATGGCATCATCACATATCTGCTTGATCTCCTCCCAGGTGGCTGTCTGTGTTAATAAAGTGTGATCAACTTTCTCAAAAATAAAATTCTTTTCCATATGCTTTTAACCTACTTTTCTGTTGAATTCCAGTCAGGCTACTAATCACGGCTTTTTTTATAGGGCTTAAAATAGCTGACTGGCTTATATGCTACAATCAATACAATATCCTTACTTAAGCGATTTCCAATGCAATTTCCATCATATCCCGGAAGGTAAGCTGTCTGTCTTCTGCAGACAGGGATTCTCCGGTAAATACATGGTCGGATACAGTTAATATGCAGAGAGCTTTCTTACCTGCCCTTGCAGCGTTCATGTAAAGCGCAGCTGCTTCCATCTCAACGGCCAGGATATTCATCTTTCTCCAAAGGGAATTGGCATCTCTGTTATCATCATAGAAGGTATCGGAAGATAGAATATTACCCACCACAGTCTTGATATTCATCTTCTCTGCAGCTTCCACTGCCTTTCTGAGTAGACCGAAATCAGCGATCGGTGCATAGGTACCGGGCAGCTTATACTGTGCCGCATAGTTTGAATTTGTGGATGCACCCATACCAATGACGATATCCCTCAGCTTAACGTTCTCGGCTATTCCACCTGCCGATCCGATTCGGATAATATTATCAACACCATAAAAATGATATAACTCATAGGAATAGATTCCAATGGATGGCATTCCCATGCCACCTCCCATGACAGAAACCTTCTTTCCTTTGAAGGTACCGGTATAACCATACATATTCCTTACTGTATTAAAACATGAAACATCCTTAAGATAGTTCTCTGCAATAAATTTCGCTCTTAACGGATCTCCCGGCATAAGGACTGTTTTAGCAACATCTCCCAAATTCGCCGCATTATGTGGGGTAGGTACACTCATACTACTCCAACCTCCTTTATCATACTTTTCTCAATAGCACCTCTTATTTTAACACTTCTACTATAAAAAGGCAATCCGGTTCAATACATACAATGGATTAATTATAGTATTATTCATAATGACTGCTTACACCATAATATATCTTGTATGAATACAGACAAATTTATGCATATGTTAAAGTATAAGTAATTGTACAGTAAAATGTTAATATACGACATTGATTTCATTTATGAAAGTGCTATAATCACAATATTAGTGTTTTCATATGACTGACTGGAGAATATACATATGCAAAATCTATTAAGTGTGAAAAGTATGCTTAAGCCGAAGCAAATAGCAGGAGAATTGCCCTCTACTTCGGCTGCTTATAAAAATTTCTATCGGATCGCCTGGCCTTCTGCCCTAGAGGCCCTGTTGGTCAGTCTCGTCGGCTCCGTGGATACCATCATGGTAGGTTCACTGGGGAAGGGTGCCATTGCAGCCGTCGGAATTACCAATCAACCGAAATTTATACTTCTCGCTATGATTACCTCCTTAAACATCGGAATAACGGCAGTCATCGCCCGAAGAAAAGGGCAGTCCGATCAAAAAGGTGCCAATATGGTCCTTCGTTCCGGTATTCTGCTCTGCACAATGATCTCGTTGGTCATGTCCCTACTTGGTTTTATCTTTGCCCGTCCTATTCTGTTACTAGCAGGGGCGGAAAGCTCCTATCTATCAGATGCGATGGATTACTTCCGGGTTATCATGTTCAGCATACCGTTCCAATCACTGAATTTGACAATCAATGCAGCACAACGGGGCTGCGGTAAAACAAAGATCTCCATGTCCACGAATGTTGCCAGCAACATTATTAATATTATTTTCAACTATTTTCTGATCAATGGTATCGGCTTCTTCCCCAAGCTGGGAGTGAAGGGTGCAGCGATTGCTACTGCCATGGGAGCTTGCGCTGCCTTCGTCATATCGCTGACCACACTATTCCGTAAACAAAACTACTTAAGCTTCCATCAAAAATCAGCCTGGACCATCAGTCGTAAAACTACCGAACCTGTGATTAAGGTCAGTAGCAGTGCCTTTGTGGAACAGGTATTTATGAGAATTGGATTTCTTGCTTATGCAGCGATTATCGCCAGGCTCGGAACTACCGAATATGCGACTCACCTCATCTGCATGAATATCCTAAGTCTCTCCTTTGCCTTCGGGGATGGCCTATCCATCGCCGCCTCCGCACTTGTCGGGCAAAATCTTGGCTCCAAACGCCCGGATTTGTCGATCGTATACGGTAAAATCGGGCAGCGAATGGCCTTCCTGATCTCCAGCCTGATCTTCTTTCTCTTCCTGTTCGGCAGGACCTTTCTGGTTTCCCTGTTCAGTACGGAGGAGGCTGTTGTACTCCTAGGTGGCAATATTTTGATTCTCGCTGCTCTGGGCACCCATGCACAGACCTCACAGGTGGTAATGAGCGGCTGTCTGAGAGGTGCCGGGGATACAAGCTTTGTCGCGATTACTTCCTTCCTGAGTGTTGCCTTCATACGCCCTGTATTAACTTATCTGCTGTGCTTCCCTGTTGGTCTGGGTCTGTACGGTGCCTGGATTGCTCTCCTTGTAGACCAGGTATTCCGTGTAATAACCAGCTTCAGAAGATTTTCCAGCGGAAAATGGTCTGCTATTAATCTATAGCTCACATGAAAAAAATACTATTACCGAAGAGACAGAAGAGAGGATGGTCAATACACCATCCTCTCTTCTATCTCTCCGGTCCTTCTGTCGACTGCATACCAGCCATAGGTCACCGTATGCCCTATTCCCGTTTCATCTTCATCAACAACAAATTCATATAGATGTATCAGGTAATTATGTTCCCCCTCCAACCCTTCACTGACCAGATAATAATCTGCGATATCCAGCTCATAGAAGTAGCTTTCACCATCTTCTCTGATCACCTTACTGAAATTCGTCGCATATTTTGCTTTTACCCGGTCGAGCGCTTCCTGCTCTGTAAGTACCTCTTGTCTTGTTAGGACACCTTCTTCATATGGCACCTTACCATACAGTCTATCGGCTTCAGCCTGTAATATATCTTCTGTTTTAAGGATTGTCTCCGATACTGACCTTGTTCCTTCGCTGGCATCTGCCAGCTTTATCCCATACTGATTACATAGAACCAGCATAAGAAATAAAACCGTCCTGTAAACCAGCAAATTAATGTCCCCCTCTCTTACATGCCTTCTTTAATTTTAGCATTGGTTTACATAATTTACCAGTTGTTTCGGACGGTAATAATCGACGATTTACTCGTGGCTTTTATTCTTTTTCTCTGTTTCCATCTTGGCAAGGCTAGCTCTCTGGATGGAGGCAGTCCCATAGCGGTTCCGGATCCGGTCAATGGCCTCATCCAGCTTTGCCTTCTTCTCATCCGTACCATAGCTGAAGAGATTCATCTGACGTTCCGTATCATCGGCTACGACCTTACTGGTCTGAATCCCAAGATTGCGGATCGGTGACTGATCCCATAACTCATCAAACAGGCTGCAGGCAGCCCTATGGATCTCATCGGTACTCTGAGTCGGACTGAGGAGCGTCATCTGATGGGAGGTATGACGGAACATATAATCCACGATACTTACGGATATCACATTCGCCATCATATTGTCCTTCCGAAGTCTAGCTCCTACGGACTCCGCCAGAGTAAGAAGGATCATTTTCGCTGTGGACTCCTCCTCTACATCAAAGGAAATGGTCGTGGAGTTCCCATACCCCTTATTCTTCACTTCCTCCTGCGAGATTACAGAAGCATCAATCCCGTTGGCAAAGCTATGGATCACTTCTCCATGCTTCTTCAAATGGGCTTTCAGGATCTCCACATCGGTCGCAGCCAGCTCTCCGATGGTTCTTATCCCAAGAGTATTCAGCTTATTCACGGTTGACCCGCCGACAAAGAACAACTCCCCCACCGGCAGTCCCCACATCTTCTCTTTGATCTCCCAGGGGAAAAGCGTATGGACCATATCCGGTTTCTTAAAATCCGAGGCCATCTTTGCCAGTAGCTTATTCGAGGATATTCCTATATTTACGGTAAACTTAAGCTCCTCCCGAATTCTGGTCCTTATCTTTTCGGCAGCTTCCAGTGGGGTACCGAATAAGGCTTCCATCCCGGTCATATCACAGAAGGCTTCATCTATGGAAGACTTCTCGACACAGGGAGAGTAATCCATCAGTATCCTGATAAATGCTTCGGAATACTGGTGGTACAGACCATGGCTCGGTGGTACCAGGGTAAGATTCGGACATTTCTTCAGTGCATCCACAATCGGTTCGCCTGTTTTCACTCCGTAATGCTTCGCCAGAGTGGATTTCGCCAGGATAATCCCATGGCGTTTGCTCTTATCCCCTGCTACGGCTGAAGCGATATTCCTAAGGTCCAGCTCCTCCCCGTTCGAAAGACGATGAACCGCTTCCCAGCTTAAGAACGCATTATTCACATCAATATGAAAAATAACCTTGTCCATCGTTCTCCTCCAAACCGGTTATGACAACAAAATACCTTTGTTATTTCATCATAGCAAAGCCGGTTATGTCTGTAAAGAATGAAATCCTGCGCTCTATCATTAGGATGGAATTCAATTCCTTAGCCGAAATCCAGGGCATAAGATTGGGCTGATGTCCCCGGGTTAACCAAATGGTTCCCTGTTACAACAGCCCTGAATCTTATAAATGAATATTGTGAGAATGATTAATATACAAATCAAATTATCCTTAATGAGTTACTGCAGCCTATTCTGATCTCCATCCTGGTTACTAGGATTCATCGGTTCAGAGGAATTGCCGGCCTTCCCGGTCTGTCTCCTGTTCCTATACTTCTTATAGCTTCTTCTGATTAGGATGAGAATGGCCAGAACAACAACCAACCAGAACAGAATGTATGGAATATTAACCGCAAAGCCGACTACGATATCCTTAAAGCCCTCACTGATATGATACATGGTGTCGGAAAAGCCGGTTTTGATTCTCGTGAATACCGTATCCTTTACCTCTTCCTTCGGTGTCATACGCTCTACTTCCTCTATGTTGAGGGTTACAGTGCTGTATTCCACCTTATTATCGTACATCCTGAGCTGGGACTCATAATTCTCCAGCTCGTACCGAATTGTGCTTAACCTGCTCTCAAGTGTCAGGATATCCTCCAGGGTGCCCGTCTTACCGAGCAATTCATATAGCTTCTCCTGCTCAATCTTCAGTGCCTTGATGTGGCTCTCTGCGTCCACATACTGCAGGGTCACATTCTCGGTGGATTCTGATTTATTCACCACATTGGAGGCATCGGAAACGATACCAACGAATTCATCCAGCCGGCTCTTCGGAATCCTTGCTATGATATAACCTTTGCGTAGTATATTAATATTATGATATCTCTTGCCGCTGATGTTCGAGGTTTCCACATACCCCTCGAGCCGTTTGATCTCATCATTGACTGCGCTGATCAGCTCATCAAAATCCTGAGTCTCAATCTGCATCTCGATACGGCGGATAATTTTTTCCATTGTCCCGGCATCGGGTACTCCGGAGGATACCGTAGAAGCATTCATAATTGCTTCTTTTTCTTCTACAGCGGACACCGGCGCCTCCTGAGGTGCTGCTACATCCATATCTGCATTGTCCTGCATGGATGAGCTGCCTGTAGTATAGCCGTAGGCTGCCTCATCAGCCTTTGCGTCATTGTATTTCGCTTTGTCACTGTCGTAATCACTGGTTTCTTTTCTGCTGCAGGCAGTAATGCTGAGTACTAGAACTGCAGCCATGAGTAGCGTAATTAATACTCTAAATCTCTTCATAAACTCCCCTCCCAATCCTTGATAAATACTTCTCCCATACTATTGCAATGTTATTTATGATAATGAACTATCTTCTGATGATTAGACGATTTTTGTCTCTTATGGGTTCCTTAATTAATTCTATTTTTTTATAACAATAGAAATAAGGAATTTACAGATCCTGTTCCTGAGAAGCTCAGAACATCGGATCATTTATGGCTTGTTTTACAAAGAAAAGCTGCACCGGTTACTCCAACTCTTATACTGAATCGGATTATCCCTGTGCAGCTTTCTATATGATTACCTTAATTGCTTACGTTTCCTATTATTTTACGATTATTTTCACCAGAGGACCTCTGCCTGCCTTATTCGTCCCCCAGAGCTTAATCGCCGTACCGGCCTTCTGCTTCGGAATCTTGACAGTGAATTTCCCCTTCTCATTAATGGTACCTTCATAGGTTTTATTACCGATTTGTGCAAAGACTCTGGTCTGCGTTGCTGCCACCTTCTCCGGTGCATTCTTCAAAGACTCCGGCAGAGATTTTTCTGCTACAGTATCCGTCTTCGACTGGGAAGCTTCTTTGTCACTATCCGCCTTTGGCTGAATAGATTCCACTGTTTTTCCCTTCGTTGATGAAGCGGCGGTAGTTTCATTGCCGGAAGTGGCTTCCGTAGTTGCTGGAGCAACATAATCCAATAGCTCTATCGTACCGGTGATCTTCTTATCCCCTGCCTTAACAGGCTTAACCACCGGTGCATCCGGTGCCGCTTTGACAATCCGTGAAGTAAGGATGTCACTGACTCCTGCTTCATTGGAGGCTGTAACCGTGACAGCTACACCGGAAGCAGCACGATCCGTTTCAAAGGTGTAGACATATAAGCCCGTCTCAGGGTTCTGTTGATAGTCCTTTGTGGTATAAGCCTTGCCTCCAATGGTTAAGGTGACTTCACAGTTCTTATCAGCCGCTACCTGTACCAGCTTATCGGTATTCGTAATATCTTTTATCAGCACCGGTAATTCCGGCCTGCCCGCCAATACGACTGTCCGATTGGCCAGTAAAATCCTTCCCTCCGTGAATCTGGTCATGACATAGACCTTCATACCCGGTTCCAGCTTCTTCTCCAGCTCAAGCCTATACCTGCTGGATTCATCCGTAGTCAGGGTATACAGCGTATTCTTAAAGCTTTCTCCCTCTCCCTCGCTGATTGCCAGGTATACGGTTCCGCCATCATAATAATTACCCGATATGATACTTGTTTTACTTGTAACCCTGTTGAGTGTCAGATTGGTGGAGGAAAGCTTTAGGTATTTTTCAATATCATTTACAGTTACAACTGTCGCAAAGCTCTCCCTCGGAGCGCCGTTCTTCACATCAGAGGCCTTGACAGTCATCTGCTGCCCTGCCCTAAGCTGCTCGTTAAGTTGAATGGAGAAATTGCCTTCTTTATCCGTCTTCGTTGTATAGGATTGACCACCGGCTGTAAGCGTAATCGTGAATACTTTATTCGTTGATCCGGGAACATTACCGGAAATCTGCTTCTCAATATTGCTGACCTCATAGACAATCGGTGCATTCGGTGCTGCTTCGGATACATTTACAGTTGTAACCCGGCTGATTCTCGAAAGGTGGTCAATATTATATAGGGTTATCGTATTCCCTGCCTCCTGGGGAGGTACTATCAACGTGAAATAACCATTCTCATTCACTGTAAAGCTGGTCTCTATTACTTTCGCACTGGAATCATAAATATCGAGTGCATTCTGGTATAAAGCCCTTCCTCCGCTCTCCGGTACGTAAACGATATCATCCACTATGGCAATGACAATGGCATCACTGTCATTCGTATCGCCCTGGATATAATTCATATTGTTGGATAACGGAAGAATACTTGGCTGGTTCGGACCGGTACGCTTCACCTGCACCCGGACCCTCTCACTCTCAAGGCCTTTGTCTGTATCCTTGATATAAACATCAACAGTAGAGCCTGAGGGCTGGGAAGGTAATGCATAAGAGAACCTTCCGTCTGCTCCTACCTTGCCTTCATAGGTACCGGTATACGCTTCAAATACTATCGTGGTCCTCGGTTCAGCTTTACCGGATATCGCAGACTTTCGGTTGGTATAGGATTCCACAGTTGGTTTAGCAAGCAGGTTCGGATTGAAATTATCTATCACCAGCTTTTTAATTGTTTTATTCCCATGGATATCCTCGGCATAGATAGAATATGTCCCGTTATCATAAACAGTAAATCGCTGATTGGTAATTGCTATACTTTTGGCGACCGACCAGCTGGGGTCCTCCAAATCATAATTCCCCTTCTGCATCCGGATTGTTTTGATCTCGGAGGCATCGGTTACCTGCAGGGCCACCTCAAAAGGACTGGCTGTTGCGCTGGTTACAGCCGGAGCTGCAACAATGACCGGACTGATCTTATCCTTACTCTCCTGTTGATAAGAAGCAATATAATATCGGTATCCATTCGCTTCAGTCAAATAGCTGTTATAATACGGCGTTGCTTTCAGCATTTCCTCGGCATAGGAGGGTGTCTTTATGATGAACTTATATCCGGACGGCATACTTACCCTCCAGTTATGATCAACCTGGGGCAGAATACTTCCGCTATGATATGCCTGTTCCACATATTTGCCCAGTACGGACTGACTTCTGATAAATCCATTCAGAACCGCCTGCTTCTCGACACCCTGATTGGCTTCCGCCGGTATCGTGATTTTATTCGTTGCCAATAAGAACACCATGTCATCCGTCACATCGGTTCCATTCACCTTCAGGCTCTTGACCCTACGGTTTTGGGTAATTCGATTGCCGGAGAAATCATATCTTGCCTCTAAGGTGGGATCAATCACATAATCAATCCCGTCAAAGACAAAGAAGTTACTCCAGTCCTCCAGCCATTCCTCTTTGATCAGGGATTTTATTCCCTTCTCCTTCATCAGGTTGGACATTACCGGATCCTTCCAGTCCTTACCCCTGCTCAGGGTTTCATAGGCACTGGCTGACCACTCCAGCCATTCCTTCAGCTGCTTTCCGGTTATCGTGTAAACATATAAATAATTATTATAAGGTTGGATCGTTGTAAGATCAGATTCCGTTATCTTATCCATGATATTGATAAAATCATTGACAGAATTCACACCATAGCTTGCATAGGTGGAGGCTGCGATGATCGGGTAATTCTTATAAGCTGTACCCGCATTGTTCGTAAAATTAATAGCATATTGGATCTTGGAATCGTTAAGCAGCTGAATGGCTGCGTTATCTCCCAATAAGCCATACCAGTTCTGTATTACCGTATTCTTATCCAGCTCACCTAGAATATCTGTGGAGTATTCCAGAAGCTTGGTTTCCCAGCTGCCATAGAGTCCGGCAAGCTTTTTATCCTCCTTCGTATTATCCGCAGTTACCTTACGTATCTCCGAATTCCGGTCAACGATCTCCACTCCTGCCTCTGAAACCTCCAGAGACAGATCCACAACACCGATCGCTTTTCCGCGGTCTCCTGCCATAACTACATTTTTACCGTTCATCAGATAGGTTTTCTTATCTACATTCGGAAGCTTATAGTAGGGAGATGTCATATCCGTGGTAGGAAACAGGTTATGCTCATGTCCGCATACCACAACATCAATCTCCGGTATCTTCGTTAAAGCATAAGCCACATTCTTAAAATTCAGCTCCGGATTCTCCGGCCCAATGCCGGTATGGGAGAGGGCTATGATGATATCCGCTCCCATCTCCTTAAGCATAGCTGCCTTTGTCTTAGCATTCTGTACCATATCCTCAGTCTTCAGGATACCGGCATAGCTATGGGTCTTCGCGGTCAGGGTCGGTATCGTCTGTCCGATAATACCGATCGTGACCTCCGCAGTTTTGCCGGAGGCAGTCTTCATTTGCCTGGTGATCAGCATCGTCTCATGGAACGGGAAGTTCCCGGTCTTGGAATCAGTAACATTGGAAACCACTGTGATATTCCTTAATCCGGAACCATTCAGCTGCTTAAGGATATATTCATAGCCATAATCAAAGTCATGATTGCCAAGCGTGATCGCATCATAGCCAATCATCGCCATAGCCTGATAGATCGGCTGGATACTCGACTGGTCTTCGGAGAATATGTATTCCGTCGTATAGTCATATAACACATCCCCTGCATCCAGCGTGAAGGTATTTTCTCTGGGAAGCTCATTTCTGGTCCTGGTAATCAAGTCCATGACTCTGGCCAGCCCGCCGTTATTATAATCAACTCCCAGCTCATAATCCTTACTGTTCAATTGTCCATGAAGATCGGTAGTGCCGATAATTCTGATATCAACCGTCTCTGTCTTCTGTACTGCGGCATCCGCTCTGTCTGCCCGATCTCCTCCTAACCATAGCAAGCTTAATATGATCATCAATAAAGAGATTCCAACGGTAAGATAAGCACCGGAAGAATGTCTTTTCTGAAGTAGCTTCTGAACTCTTTTTCTCTTCATACCTCTCACTCCTTGCCCGTAACTCCTGCAGCTTTAGATCAACACCAACGCTGGTAAATATGTGCTGCAGTCGTTACTAATATTAGTCAACATTGCCAGTTTTCACATCCTGGCTTAATATTAGGTAAATAATAAGGCAAAAGAATGGCAAATAACTTAAGAAAAACTTACCATTTAGACATTCGCATCTGTAGCAAAGGCTTCTGAACCCATTGGTGAAATTGTGACGTAAAGGCGCAGGACAGCCTCACCGGTATTTATAACCTGTAAACTTTCCTGACCATCCACCTGTAGTAACTCACCAACCTGCAACGAGGTCTCCTTGCCATTCGTGATCACCCTGGCATTTCCCTCCATGACCTGCAGGAAAAGGGTTGATTCCAGATGTGTGTGTCCCGGTAGTATTTCCCCTTTTGCAATGTTAAGAACAAAGGCAATAACTTGATCGCTTTTGAAAATCATACGCTTGGCGATTTTCCCTTCTGGCTCATGAAAATAATCGTTAAAAATATACTTGTTCATAAAATAGTTCCTCCTTTCATATAAGCATAAACCTTAATATACTCCAATTCGAAAAGGCATTCCTGCATGCCGGCTTTTCATCTACCTCTTTGGTTATAAAGGAGCTGTTTCTTAATGGCTTAGAGATACAAGAGACTCCAAAGGGCCTCTTGTATTCTTTCCGCTAATTAAGAAACAGCTCCTTGTTATTACCAGGGAAGTAGGATTGTGCCCTACTCTCAGCTTTTACTTCTTCAGTTCCTGGCTGCCGGTTACTTTACTTGTTTCATCCATCGTAAAAGTAGCTTGTGCTTCCTCTGTGGTAAAATAAACATTTCCGTCTACAGTTGCATCGATCAGCTTAAAATTAGCCACCGAGACGTACAGATCACCTTTCAAGGTGCCATGCTGAATGCTTGCCTCCGGACTCGTAATGGTTAATTTAGGAGCGGTTAAGGTATATCTGGCAGTAATCTTTCTGCTTTCATCCTGTGAATACAGAGCAATTTTACGCTGAATAATATCCTTTCCATTGTCATCCTTTTTACCATTTTTGAACTCCCCTTCTACGAGAAGGTCTTCATTCACAGTGAGATCGCTTGTAATAGCTATAATCCAAGTCCCATCCTTGCTGATGGCTTTTTTAAATGCGTCTGCCGTATTAACAATTGAGGCGCTGCTCATCGCATCCGGATCTTCTGCGGTAACCTGCCCGGACTTATTAGAACTGCATCCGGCCAAAGTGATTATTAGAAAAGAAAATAAGGTAAGTTTTATCAGTATTTTCATATATTTCTCCTTTTGTGATTTTTTACAAGCCCATTATATACCTTGTAAACACACAATGTTGTAGCCATGGCTACAATTTAGGAAAAATATTTTGAATGTTTGGCTCATTTTACCGGAGTAAACGTAAGCTTTCCATGTTCGGGTGCCGAGCCGGTATGGGACCAGATGATGATATTCGTGCCATTACTGCTCTTTTCTCCCGAAGCATTGACAAGCAATTTCTGTTTTCCATAGTCCCTGATGGTACAGAACTTGCTATACTTGTTAATGCGCCATGCATGGGGAACATTAGAGACAATCAGCTGGTTACCATCACTGGAGGCTGGTTGTGCAAGGTATTGTCCACCCTCTGTCTTCACATAGTACATGGGACCACGATCCACATCATAATTGACAAGTTTGATGGTAAACTTATCTGCAGGCTCTGTATCCCATAGCTCAATATAGCCATTAACAATCTTTAGATACTTTCCATAGACACCTATGGTGTATGTACCATTATCCAGCAAATCGCCTGTAACAGCCGGGTCTAGAACCATTACATTAAAGGAAACGCCTGTCTTCACTCCATCATAGTAGCATTCCATCGTTTTAATTCCAGCCGTCGTAAACTTATAACCATCTGTAACCTTGACAGTATTGGAAACAATAAAATGAAGCTTGGAATAATCAAGGACCTGACGTATTCCATCGATATTCTCTGTATGTATAATGAAGTCCTTGATTTCAAACGGCTCAACGATTTTATATACTTGCTTGTAAGGGTACTGAATCAGACGGTATTTTAATTCGGTATTATATGGAGCAGACTCATACTTTACTAGAGGCGTGGTTGGCAGACCCTGACTCTTACTTGCCAGTCTTGAGGCGTTGATATAGCCTACCTTTCCATCCTTTACCACAAGAGTAAGGTCATCTCCATAATATACTGTCTCTCCATTATACTTACCGACGGTTGCATTTCTTGGGAATACAATTTTACCGTCCGGTCCTACGTAATCACCGTTTGAATTGTAAAACAGACCACGACCTGACGTACTGAAGCCGTAATAAGCCGGAGTTATCACTTCTCCCTTGTCATCCATCAGAACTTCTAAGCTCGGACCAGGCGCTGCCACAAAGGTACCCCCAATCCATTTACTTGATATACTATCGTAAGTACATGGAATAACCATCTTACCGGTTTTGCGATTGAATACACCATCCTTCCCAGTGGCATTATCCCTTACTACGAAATAATCCCCTACCTCTGTAATGCTCCAATACTTACATTGCAAAACTACCTTTCCCTTCGTATCAACTACTCCATATTCCCCGTTCTTCTGAACTTGGGCATATCCATTCTTCGCTCTTTGCCACTCATCAGTAACCGCATAATCGTACTCGAAGGGAAGAATTACCTTTCCTTGTAGATTAACAAGTCCCCATTTTAAGTTACCTTTCTTATCCGCTTGAGTCACCCAAATAGTTTCGTCGACACTGACATTGGAACGGAATTGCCACCAGGCATCACCATACGCGGAACGCAGATTTTTATGGGTATATGCCTTGCCGGTTTTTATTGATCCGATGCCCTTAATGCTATAGTAGTCATCTTTATTCATTATATGAAAATATCCGTTTGCCGTAATAAGCGTACCCCTCATTGCATCATATGCAGCTAACCCTGAGTTGGATATCTTCTTCCCATCCGGCTTGTAAATATAATTACCAATAATCACCTTGTTTTCAGAGTCATAGTAAGGTCCAAATTCATAGCTATGTTCAAAGGGGACAACCGTCTTATTACTTATATTAATAACACCAACTCTGGCACCATCCTCTTTCTTACCCCCGGACACATCCTTTGCTGTTATAAACAAATTATACTCAGGAATAATTTGCATATTGGCATCTGCAGGGAACCATCCTGTAGCAGAATTTCCACGAATACCACCCTGGTACTGGGCTTTAATAATGACTCCTTTTTTCCCTACCACACCGGCTACAAGGTATTGATGAAAGGTTATCTCACCTCCATCCCTATTTAAGGTCAGCTTTTCCTTTT
>JAEZHX010000157.1 GCA_023436765.1 Bacillota bacterium | reverse complement strand
ATGATCTTCCGTTCCATGGTCATGATATCCTGCGAGAATGCCAATGCCTGTTCCTTACTGATGGAGCCCTTCAGGTACAGCTCAAAGATCGCATCATCCATGGTTTGCATCCCCATCTTCTTATTCGTCTGGATAAAGGATGTAATCTGATGGTTCTTGCCTTCGCGGATCAGGTTCCGGATGGCGGGGGTCGACAGCATGACTTCGAAGGCCGCGACTCTTCCCCTATCATCGATGGTCGGGATCAGCTGCTGTGAGATGACTCCCTCCAGCACGGAGGCCAGCTGAACACGGATCTGTTGCTGCTGGTGCGGTGGGAACACATCAATGATACGGTCTATCGTATTTACTGCGCCGATGGTATGTAAGGTGGAAAATACCAGGTGGCCCGTCTCTGCTGCAGTAATGGCGATCTCAATGGTTTCAAAATCTCTCATCTCACCAACCAGAATGACATCCGGGTCCTCACGAAGCGCTACGCGAAGTGCATTGGCGAAGGATTGGGTATCGGTTCCGATCTCTCTCTGGTTCACCACGGATTTCTTATGGGAATGTAGATACTCTATCGGGTCCTCCAGTGTGATGATATGGCTGTTATAATAGGAATTGATAATGTCAAGTAAGGATGCCAGTGAGGTTGATTTACCGCTTCCTGTCGGTCCGGTGACCAGTACAAGCCCTCTCTTCTTCTTCGTCAGTTCAACGACGGAGAAGGGTAATCCGAGAACCTCCGGTTTCGGTATCGTCGTATTGATGATACGGATCACCAGTGCCAGGGAGCCCCTTTGGCGGAATACATTCACACGGTATCTGCCTTTGGTAGGAATAGCATAAGAGAAATCGACCTCACCCTTCTCTGCGAAGGTATCCAGTAATCGTTCCGGTATGATCGGCATGATAATTCTTGTCGTGTCCTCCGGTGTCAGGGGTGGATATCCCATATCCACCAGTTCACCATGAATTCTGCATTTTGGTGAAATACCAACCGTCAGATGCAGATCGGATGCTTTCCTGTTCTGAGCGTCTATGAGCAAGTCATCTATCGTAAGCATCTGTTATACCCCCACCATTCTCACTTTACATAATGATATTGAATAAAATGTAATCCTTATTTAAACGTTTTCGAAAAAGACATCCTTCATAAATACTTTCCTATTAGTCCTCATCGATTGAGATTCTCATCAGCTCATCCACGGTGGTGATGCCATCGAATACAAGCTCGACTGCCCTTACCCTTAAGGGCTTCATCCCTTCGGATTCAGCAATCTCGGCGATTGCATCGGTAGGCCATTTCTTTCGGATGGCTTCCCTAATTCTTGCTGAGGTCTGTAGGATCTCATAAACACCGATACGGCCGATGTAGCCGGTATCATTGCACTTCACACAGCCGACTGCTTCGTAGACCTGTAAGGGTTTCGAAGAGGGAAAGCCAAGAACATGCTTCTCAAGTTCATTTGCTTCCTTTCTCCTCTTACATTCTGGACAGAGCTTTCTTACCAGACGCTGAGCGATAATCCCAGCTAATGCTTCCGATAGCAGATAAGGCTCCACTCCCATATCCGTCATACGGGTAACAGTACTGGCTGCCGAGTTCGTATGAATCGTACTGGCAACAAGGTGACCGGTAATCGAGGCCTTAACTGCGATCTCAGCCGTCTCCTGGTCACGGATTTCACCGATCATGATGATATCCGGGTCCTGTCTCAGGATAGAACGCAGTGCTGTCGCAAAGGTGAGATTAACCCTCTCATTCACCTGTATCTGGTTCACTCCTAGGATATGTGCTTCCACCGGATCTTCTATCGTGATCAGATTGACGCCTTCCTTATTCAAGGAGGTAAGCATCGTGTATAGTGTCGTAGATTTACCGCTTCCTGTCGGCCCGGTAATCAAAATGATACCGTGGGGCTGGGCAATCATCTTATCATAACGTTCCAGCTCCTCCTCGGTAAAGCCAAGTTCCCGCTTGTCCCTGGTAAACCCGTTCTTAGAAGCGATACGGAGCACCGCCTTCTCACCATATACAGTAGGAAGAACGGAGGACCTTATATCATACTCGGCTCTGCCCACAGTCATCGTGATTCGTCCGTCCTGTGGTCTTCTCTTCTCGGAGATATCCATCCCGGACAGGATCTTAATTCTGGCGATAATGGCAGCCATGAGGGTAAGACTGTATCTCCTTCCCTTACTCAGTACACCATCAATACGGTACCGAACTCTGAGATCGTCCTCCAACGGTTCGATGTGAACATCACTGGCACGCTGTCTGATTCCCTGTTCGATGATAGAACGAACCAAAACAACAATCGGTGCATTCTCAACTTCTTCGGAAGGTGTCTCCTGCTCCTGTTGCTCCGGCTTTATCAGGCTGTCCCTTTCCTGGGTATAGCGCTGAGCCACCTTAAGTGCTTCGATATTACCGTAATATTTGTCAATTGCAGCTGCGATATCCTGTGAGGTCGCTACTGCAGGTTCGATCTGAAAATTTGTTATAATAGCAATATCATCAATAGCGATATAATCCAGAGGATTGGACATTGCCACCCTTAAGATGTTCGGATACCCCTGCTTGAATTCGAAGGGCATGACCGAATTCTTACGGAGGATCTCTTCTCCGACCAGCTTCGTAATCTCCGGATCTATTCTTCGATCAGATAATATTACATAATCATAATTTAATTGTCTATGTAAAGCATTGGCAATCTCCACTTCGGTCGTAAACCCTAAGTCTATCAGTGTCTCACCAAGCTTTTGTCCTTTTTCTCTTTGTGCAGCCAGTGCTTCGGTTAATTGTTGTTCATCAATAACCCCTGCATCGATTAGTATGTCGCCCAGTCTCTTCTTCCTATTGTTGAACTCCATCTGTCTCTCCCCTGACTTACTTATAGCATCATTATAATCCTATATTTTCATAATTGCAACAATTTTTTAGCAATTACAATAGATTCAGTCTGTTTTATGACAATTTAGGAACTAGTTCCTATAAATTTGTATATATTAAACGTTAAACTTCATCCCAATTATGATTTCCTTTCATTCTTTTCTCACTATGTTAGATCAATCAATTGCCAAATCTTTTCATATAATTTACATTATAATTCTTTTTTCGGCAATAGTCCATACTTATTTTCATATTTATATCATATTAATGTATTTTTCAACAATTTTACACGATTCGTTATGATAGGACTGAATGATTCTGAATACATGCTGCAAATTTTCACTTTTCATAATACTTTAAACATTTTGTAGTAATTCTCTTATTTTACTTACCTATTTTCAGATTGACCACAGCCGGCATATCGTGTAAAATGAAACTCCGTGATGCATTTCAAGTACTGTAAGCAGACAGTGAAAAGGAGTATAAATGAGTATTCTTAACGTTACCAATCTCAGCCATGGTTTCGGAGACCGTGCCATATTTCATGATGTGAATTTCCGATTACTGAAGGGTGAACATATCGGACTGATCGGAGCCAACGGAGAGGGTAAATCGACCTTTATGAATATCGTGACCGGCAAGCTGATGCCCGATGAGGGTAAGGTGGAATGGGCTAAGCATGTCCATACAGGCTACCTGGACCAGCATGCGGTACTTGAATGCGGTATGACCTTAAGAAGTGTACTTCAGTCCGCATTTTCCTATCTGTTCGAGCTGGAAGAAAAGATGAACAGAATCTGTGATTCCATGGGAGAAGCCACGGAAGAGGAGCTCCCCGAGATGATCGAGGAGTTGGGAATCATCCAGGAATTATTGTCAATGCATGATTTCTACAATATAGATTCCAAGGTCGAGGAAATCGGCCATGCCCTGGGACTCGATGAGGTCGGACTGGACCGGGATGTGAATGATCTTAGCGGAGGCCAGAGAACGAAGCTTCTATTAGGTAAGCTGTTGCTAGAGAAGCCTGATATCCTGCTTCTGGATGAGCCAACCAATTATCTGGATGTGCAGCATATTGAATGGCTCAAGCGTTACCTTAATGAATATGAGAATGCCTTCATTCTGATTTCCCACGACATCCCGTTTGTGAACAGCGTGGTGAATATCATCTACCATATGGAGAATCAGGAACTGAACCGTTATGTCGGCAATTATGATAAATTCATGGAAGTCTACGAGATGAAGAAAGCGCAGCTGGAGTCCGCCTACAAGCGCCAGCAGAAGGAAATCGAGGAGCTGGAGGATTTCGTTGCCCGTAATAAGGCCAGAGTTTCTACCCGGAACATGGCGATGTCCCGTCAGAAGAAGCTGGATAAGATGGAAGTAATCGAACTGGCGAAGGAGAAGCCGAAGCCGGAGTTTAATTTCAAGGAGGCCAGAGCAGCCGGAAGATACATCTTCCAAACCGAGGAACTGATCATCGGCTATGACGAGCCGCTCTCCTCTCCTCTGAATCTTACCATGGAGCGTGGGGATAAGATTGCTCTGACAGGAGCGAACGGAATCGGAAAGACCACACTCTTGAAGAGTATTCTTGGCTTAATCCCCCCGGTGAGCGGCAAGGTTATTCTGGGAGATTATCTAAGTATCGGTTACTTTGAGCAAGAGAT
>JAEZHX010000147.1 GCA_023436765.1 Bacillota bacterium | reverse complement strand
ATATTAATTATGACGTGGCAATCGCCAGAGAAGCAGTAGTGCGTCATGATGTCATGTCCCATGTCTATGCCTATGGTGAGCAATGTCCGAGTGCAAAGGGCATCATCCATCTGGGTGCCACCTCCTGCTATGTCGGTGATAATACGGATCTTATCGTGATGACCGAAGCTTTGAAGCTGGTCCGGAAGAAGCTATTAAATGTCATGTCTGAGCTAGCAGAGTTTGCATATGAATATCGGGCTCTGCCCACCCTGGCCTTTACCCATTTTCAGCCGGCTCAGCCTACGACAGTAGGAAAACGGGCTTCCCTGTGGTTAATGGAGCTGAAGCTGGATTATGATGATTTAAATTACCTGATAGACAGCATGAAGCTGCTGGGCTCGAAGGGAACCACCGGAACTCAGGCCAGCTTTATGGAGCTGTTCGACGGGGATCATGAGAAGATTAAGCAGCTTGATCAGAGAATAGCCGAGAAGATGGGCTTCTCCGGGTGCTTCCCCGTATCCGGTCAGACCTATTCCAGAAAAGTGGACTCCAGAGTATTAAATGTTCTGGCAGGTATCGCAGCCAGCGCCCATAAATTCTCCAATGACATCCGCCTGCTACAGCATCTGAAGGAGATAGAAGAGCCCTTCGAGAAGAACCAGATCGGGTCCTCCGCCATGGCTTATAAGAGAAATCCGATGAGGAGCGAGCGAATCGCTTCCCTGGCAAACTACGTCATGGTGGATGCCCTGAATCCTGCAATCACCTCCTCTACCCAATGGTTTGAGCGAACCCTGGACGATTCCGCAAACAAGCGGATCAGTATTCCAGAGGCCTTCCTGGCGGTGGACGGTATTCTGGATCTGTACATGAATGTGGTGGATGGTCTGGTGGTTTATCCGAAGGTAATCGAGAGGCACCTGATGCAGGAGCTTCCTTTCATGCTTACCGAGAATATCATGATGGATGCGGTAAAAGCAGGCGGAGACAGACAGGAGCTGCATGAGAGAATCCGTACCCTATCGATGGAAGCAGGCAAAAATGTTAAGGAGAAGGGACTTGAGAATAACCTTCTGGAGCTGATTGCAGCAGATCCATCCTTCCCCATGAGTCTGGAGGATCTGAAGGCCTCCATGGATCCGGCCAAGTATACAGGCCGGGCGAAGGAACAGACCGAAGAATTCCTGGAGGAAGTAATCAGACCTATCTTAAAGGAGAATAAGGAGCTGCTCGGCATTAAGGCGGATATTAAGGTTTAATCATTACGGATGCTTATTTCATAGTTATGATCAGAGGGATTACAGAGAACGGTTTCTGTAATCCTTTTGTTTGTACGAATCGTATACGAGGATTGCAGGATGGTGAGATTTATCGATAATGTTTAAATTTGGAAAATAAAGAGTAGTTTGGTTGACTATGGAAATATCCGATGATATAATTGCTGTGAGAAGTTAGAAACGCTCGGGGGACTTATTTCTTCAGAGGGTAAATATAGGATAAAGGGGTGTAGTTATGTTTTGTTCGAAATGTGGTGCTAAGAATGAGGATCAATCAAAATTCTGTTACCAGTGTGGGAGCCTTCTTGAAGAAGCTATTTTCGTGAAGGGTCAACAGCAGGGACCAGCCGGATTTACCTACAGTGAGCCGCTGGCTCCATATCCTCCCTATCAGCAGGTACCTTCCTATGGGCAGCCTGTTAGCCAGGGAAAGCATTCCGGTAAGGCAAGGAAGCCTCTGTTCCTAACTTTGGCAGGAGTGGCTGCGGCTGCAATAATCATCCTGTGCATAATGATTCTGTCTCCTTCACGCAGCGGCAAGGTTCTTACTAACATATTGAACGCTGCTCAAGGTACTACTGAAGCCAAAAGTGTAGAATTTACCGTGGATATGAAAGAGGGCAGAAGACGTAATAAAGCAGAAGGTGTAATCGTATATGATCTGGATAAGGGTAAGGTTGAATTTGACATAGAGACCAGTGATGGCTACAGGAATATCCTCTATGACGGAGCCATGTATGATGTCTCTGACGGCGAGGTTTGGGGACCCCGCGATTATTCGTCAGACATCGAAGATTTATTGGAGTATTATGATGAGTACAAGGTGGGTTTGGATGGCCTATCCAAGGTTGACTGGGAGGATGCTATCGATGAAGCAGGCCTATCCATTTATGTGGATACGGACAAAATTGCCAAATGCCTGAAGGAATTCGAGGATAACTTGAACAGCAAATCCTATTTTGAAAAGGTATGCGAAGAATTCTCCGTGGAGAAGACCAAGGAAGGGACGAAGTACATTTTCGATGTAGATGTACCTAAGTTGGTGGAAACTCTGATTGATACCTTTGAGCCGGTCATTGATATGGATATTGATGATATAAAGGATGAGCTGCTGGACCAGGTGGATGTCTTCGATAAACTGCTGGTTGAGATTACGATTAAGGGCGATAAGCTCGTAGAAATTCATGCAGACATCTCCATGTTAAGATGGGATGGTACAATGGAGAAGAGCGAAATTACGATTTCCCTCGAAAATTATGGAAAAGCCTCACTGGATGAAGATGAGATCAAGGATATCATAGAAAATGTTAGTTCTTACTAATAGGAAGAGTCATTACCTTCTATAAAGAATCGCCAGCGTTTTACCGCTGGCGATTCTTGATTCAATTATTTCAGTGAGATCGAAGCAATCGAATCATTCGATCCTGCAGCCGACATGTTCAATCTGGTCACGAATTTGACTCTCGCTGGTAGTATTATTATAATCCACCTCGATAGAACCGCGTTTTAGATCGACATTCACCTTTTTCACGCCTTCCAGTTCATCCAATGCGTTTTTTACCTGGGTCTTTACAATCGTATTTCTTAAGCCGTTTACATTACAGTGAAATCTATTCATATTCTGTACCAGCCTTTCCAGGAAGAACTTCCCAAACTTCTGCATGAAATTGGTTACTTATTTGAGGATAGATCCTCAGGAATAGTTTTTGATATGTACCGGGATTTTATCATAAGAATTTAAGACATATTTCATAAACATAAGATAAGTTATTTGCTTTTCCGGTTTCCCAGGTTATAATTGGGACATAAATGTACGGAAAGGGAAGGCATGGCAGATTGATATGAAAAAGGTAATATTCGACCTGGACGGAACACTATATGAGACAGACAGTGGTATACTGGA
>JAEZHX010000077.1 GCA_023436765.1 Bacillota bacterium | reverse complement strand
TGTTAAGCAGCCTGCTTCAGAATTGATCTATTCCTTCTGGTAAAGGAAAGTCTGACTGCCAGTACTGTCACGATCAGCTCTGTCAATACAAATGAAAGCCATACGCCGTTCATCCCCCAGATACTGCTTAATATAAAAACCATAGGAATAATAATCAAGAAGCCTCTGGAGATTGAAATGAGAAATGCATCTTTGGCCGCTTCTGTTGCGCTTAAGAACATGGCGGTTACAATGTTCACTCCCGTAAATAAAAATCCCGGGAAATAAATATTTAGCCCATCCCGGGCAAGTCTCGCAATCACCGGATGGTTCTCACTGTTGAACACCCTGATCAAAAGTTCCCCATGGAATAGCAGGCTCAGATAGATGATCAATGCAATTAAAACTGAAGACACATAAGCATATCTGCATACCTTTCTCAGCAGCTTATCATTTTTTAGGCCGTGATATTTGCTGAGCAAGGGCTGAATCCCCTGTGCCAGTCCGGTAAATACAGCCATAACGACCAAAGCCAGATTGGCTCCAATTCCGTATGCTGCCAGACCTAAATTACCCTCCAGCTTTAAAATTACCAAATTAAAGGTAATTAGGACTACCGCTGAAGAAACCTCATTGATCAATGCAGAGGAGCCAAGACGAAACAGATCGGGCAAGAAGGACCAGGTAAATTGCTCCTTACGAAAAACCAGCCTGTGATTCCTTCCGGCAAAATGGACCAATAAGATACTGATACTGATGATCGGAGCCAGTCCGGTAGCAAAGGCCGCTCCAAACATGCCCATATTTAAGGGAAACATAAACACGTAATCAAGGATGATATTAGAAAAGCTTCCCACTAGCATTGCTACCATGGATAGCCTGGGATTATGATCGTTTCTGACAAATGCGAGCAGTATATTATTAATGATAAAGAAGGGCGAGAAGTATAAAATCGTAGATAGATAATCTCTCGTCAGGGGTAAGGTGATAGGATCCGCACCCAGGGCCTGTGCAATCCCTGTTGTACCGAATAAACCAATCAACGCAAGGATCAGTCCTATCAAACTTCCTGCTAACAGGGCAGTTGAAAACACTTGATTGGCTTTTTTCTCCTTCTTCTGAGATACTAAAATACTGTATCTTGAGGCTCCACCGATCCCAAGCATCAAACCAATGCCATGAATCACACTATAGACCGAAATCGACAGATTAAGCGCCGCAATCCCCGTAGCACCCATGGCTTTCGCTATAAAAAAGGTATCAGCAAGAATATAGCAGGATACGCCGACCATACCCAGAATATTTAAACTGGCATACTTTATAAAATACTTTATCATTGATTTCTCCATCAGTAACCTCTCCTCTTCGACCATGAACGATTCTATCCCATCAGCTAAAAAACAAAAAAGGTGCTCTGAAGCATCCCTTCTAAGACCTAACGGAATGCCTCAAAACACCTGATCAGCTTTACCCGGTGGCAAAGCATGGCTTTTCTCTCTATGAAACATGTTAGATTATATGATAGATGCTACAGAAAGTCAAGACGAGAGACAGTTTCTGATCGTTTTGGAATAAGCCCTGCTTATGGCAGTCATAAAGAGTAGTCGTTTTACTATATAAATTTAGTATGGTATAATATTATTGCCAGATTTTACTTATAATAATCAGTGCAAATAATTCTAACGAATGACTTAAGGAGTGTTTTTGATGGAAAGAATGATTGGTACCATATCGAGAGGAGTGCGTGCTCCTATCATACGTCAGGGAGATAATATCGTAGATATCGTTGTAAACAGCGTTCTGGATGCTGCCAAGGCTGAGCATTTTGAACTCAATGATAAGGATGTTGTCGCTGTAACAGAAGCAGTCGTTGCCAGAGCTCAGGGAAATTATGCTACTGTAGACCAGATAGCTGGCGATATCAGTAGGAAATTTGGGTCGGGTACACTTGGTGTAGTATATCCAATCTTAAGCAGGAACCGTTTTTCCGTTTGTCTTAAGGGTATCGCCAAGGGTGTTAAAAAGATTGTCCTTATGCTCAGCTATCCCTCCGATGAGGTCGGTAATCATCTGGTTGATTTGGATCTGCTGGATGAGAAGGGTGTGAATCCCTGGACCGATGTCCTGACAGAAAGCATGTACCGCACGCTGTTCGGATATCGGAAGCATACCTTCACCGGTGTGGATTATATAGAGTATTATAAGGATTTGATCTCAAAGGAAGGTTGCGAGGTTGAGATTATCCTGGCAAATGATTGCCGCGCCATCATTAAATATACGAAGAATGTTCTCTGCTGTGATATACATACGAGAGAACGTACCAAACGACTGTTAAAAGCAGCAGGTGCCGAGAAGGTTCTGGGTCTGGATGAGATTCTGAACTCTTCCGTGGACGGCAGCGGCTATAATGAGAGCTTCGGTCTGCTTGGCAGCAACAAGGCAACCGAGGAATCCGTGAAACTCTTCCCCAGGGATTGTCAGCCCGTGGTAGATCAGATTCAGAAGCTGCTCTATGAAAGGACCGGTAAGAAAATCGAGGCAATGATATATGGAGACGGTGCCTTCAAGGATCCTGTCGGTAAGATCTGGGAGCTGGCTGATCCGGTTGTTGCTCCTGCTTATACGGAGGGTCTGAACGGTCAGCCCAATGAAGTTAAACTAAAATATCTGGCGGACAATAATTTTTCCGAGCTTGAAGGGGAAGAATTGAAGAATGCCATATCCGACTATATACGTAACAAGGATCAGGATCTGATGGGAAATATGATCTCCCAGGGTACCACACCCCGCCGTCTGACCGATCTGATCGGTTCCTTGTGTGATCTAACCTCCGGCAGCGGTGACAAGGGTACTCCGATTGTACTGGTGCAGGGATATTTTGATAATTATACGAAATAGCGAACGATAACCATACATCATCAGCTAGAAAGAGCTGTAACCATGGATAATCATTATCCACGGATACAGCTCTTTTATCCTACGCTCCGATATCCCGTAGTACTTGAAACAGCTCTTCTATTTTACTAAGGTTATATAACATACGGTCATCTCCTGACAGAAGCAGTGGCTCTTCCGATGTCCGACCGGTATCATTCCTACTGTTATCCATATAAGTATTCGCCAGATAGTCGCATTCACTGATCAGCTTGTCCATACCGGCAGCGGCTGCCCCAAGCACTGCCATGGATAGTGTATTACGCTGATTCATCAGATAAAAAATCGTATCATAGATCAAATGGGTGATATTTCCTAGCTCCTCTAATACCTTATGGTATCTCTGCGCTTCCCCATGCTTACTACGGGAGCTAATTCTTCTGAAAATCTTAGCTTCCTTCTCCTTATCCGCAACTAAAGCAGATAACCAGTCAATATGGTGAAAGGTATCCGATAGCTCCGACTTCACCCGATCCATAGAAATCTTGCTGCCTTCTGCAATCTCAGCTTTCAGCAGCTTTAAGTGCCCTGTCAGCCGATGAAAGATATGAGTAACTCTCTTCCTCTCCATCTGCCGATAGAAGAACCCGGAAAATAAAAAGTTATATAGTGCCGCAATCAATATACCGGTTAACAGCGAAAGTATCCTCAGCTGAAACGTTCTTAATACACTTGGCTCTCCGTAAACCGTATATTGAACGAAATTCGTCATATAGATTGCGGTAAAGATGGCAACCGGAGAGACTTCTCTCCAGTTAATTTTAAGACAGAGATATAAGGTAGCCGATACAGACAGGGCCACCGTCCATAGATTAATCCCATATGCAGCTACTAAGAGAGCTGTCAGGAGCGCACCGAGAATCGTGCCTGTAACCTGTCCGATTCCGCTTCTTATACCGGTTACGGTAAGCGGCTCCAGGGTCATCAGTAGTCCAACCAGAACCGAGATCATATCCTTACGAACGAGTGGCAGCCACTGTACAATTACATAGGTGGTGAGGACCGATACAAACGCCTTCAGGATATATAACTCCGCATCAAACAGATTCGCTTCCTTATCTAATAATATCAGTTTTACTACTCTCTTCACTTCATACCCTTCTTCCTTGCAGTATTATCTTATTCTCAAGCTTTATGAGCTGCCATAATGAGCCGTTTGACTCCCGGAAACCCTCTCTCCTATCATAAATGAGGATCCCTGATTATTCAAGTATCCTCATTTTTGCTATACTTATTCTGGAAGATTTGATTTTGGTGCATCAGGATCACAACCATGATCGGACTGAAACCCAGGCTGCCTGTTCTGACCAGTTCAGCAGGATGCTATTTTAAGAAGTGCATTCGCCAGACTATCCACTTCCTCCTTCATATTGTAAACCCCTAAGGAAGCCCGGACAGAGCTGGTCATCCCATATCTGTCCAGCACCGGCTGGGCGCAGTGATGACCTGCGCGGACTGCGATACCCTCGCGGTTCAGGTATTCCCCGGTACGTTCCGGTGTAACATTCTTAAGTATAAAGGAGATGACGCTTGTTTTATCCGGTGCAGTTCCAATCAGACGAATACCGGGAATTTCACCTAGTCTGCCCATCGCATATTGCGTGAGATCTTTTTCATGCTCCATTACTTTATCCATACCGATTCTCTTTAAGTAGTCGGTCGCTGCGCCGAGGCCTATGGCATCAGCTATATTCCCTGTACCGGCTTCAAATTTATAGGGCAGCTTTTCATAGGTTGTATGATCAAAGGAGACATGTTTGATCATACCTCCACCGGTCTGCCAGGGCGGCATTTGCTCCAGCAACTCCTTTTTCCCATACAGCGCCCCTATCCCGGTCGGTCCATACAGCTTATGACCTGAGAAGACATAAAAATCAGTATCCAAAGCCTTCACATCAACCGGTAAATGAGGTGCAGACTGTGCACCGTCGACCAGAACGCGCGCTCCATTCCTGTGTGCAGTATCAATCATCACCTTTACCGGGTTGATCGTTCCAAGTACATTGGAAACCTGGGTGATTGCTACTAATTTGGTTCGAGGAGTAAATAGCTTCTCATATTCCTCAAGAAGAATTTCTCCGTCATCACTGATGGGGATTACTTTGATTACCGCTCCTTTTGTCTGCTTCAGCTTCTGCCATGGTACGATGTTGGAATGGTGCTCCATTTCAGACAGCAGAATCTCATCCCCCTCATTTAAGACGGAAGCGCCAAAGCTCTCTGCAACAAGGTTAATGCCCTCCGTAGTCCCCCTGGTGAAGATGATCTCTTCCGGCAATCCGGCACCGATGAAGGCACGGACCTTTTCTCTGGCTTCCTCATATGCTTTCGTGGCCTGATCCGCAAGCGTATGTGCTCCCCGATGGATGTTGGAATTATACTCGCTGTAATATTTGCTTAATGTATGAATGACCTCCTGGGGCTTTTGAGTCGTTGCACCGTTATCGAACCAGATCAGCGGTCTGCCATTCATTCTTCGGTGCAGGATTGGAAAGTCCTTGCGGATCGATTGGATATAGCTGTTCTGCTGTAGGTACGAAGCTTCCGGAGCTTGTAAGGCAGAAGACTGTCTCGTGGGAAA
>JAEZHX010000116.1 GCA_023436765.1 Bacillota bacterium | reverse complement strand
TGAGCACGCCTACTGTGATGAGCTGAAGCATCTGGAGATGTTCAGTAAACTATACTGCTATTATACGGATAATGCTCCTGAATACCATGTAGATCATGAGTGCTTCCCCTGTTATCATGAAGCACTCCTGAAGGCGTTGATTGGGGAATTGGAGGCTGTAGAGTTCTATAAGAATATAAAGCTCAGTACAACGGACCAGCTGATCCGGGATTGTTTCTTCCTGGCGATGGTGGATGAACAGGAACATGCGACGATGTTCAGTACTCTGTATACTTCCTGTAAATAGTTTGAATCCTAAGGATAAGTGGTCCTATAAGTAATTCATAAGAAAGGCAAGTTCGGCAGACCCTAATTATCACAAAAACAAGCCTGCACATTAGGTCAGGCTTGTTTTTTGTGATTTGGATACTACAAAAGCTGTATCCGTATTTTACCTTGCTTCTTAAGCAGTGATGTCATAGTCTGAGAAGGTTCCCCCGTACTCAGCTTCGTTTAACTCAGGCTTGGAAGACAGGAAGAAAACTATAATCGGAATTTGATCTGATCCGGGATGAGCCTCGAAGAATGCTCTGTCACCATAACGTATCGCCTCCAACGCAAGCGGCAGCTCACGCCGGAAGATCTCCCGACGAATCACAGCACTCCCCGCACCATTCTGCCCCTCTGCCTGAAGATACACGTAATACAGATATCCAGTATCCGTGGCTAACCATTCCCCCAGCACCTCATCCCTTGTCTCATTCAGTTTATCGTAGGCAAATTCCGAAGCTATCGTTAAGAATAAATCCGCTGTCAGATCGGAATGGGTCAGTGTATACCTTCTTGGAATAATCGGTTCGGTCTCCGATACAGCTCCCCGATATTCTACTGTCAGCTTATCCGGGTTCAAATGGCTCATATCATCAGCTCCATAGCATGCAATACCATATTATATTCACAAATCCATATACTGTGCTTACGATGGCCTTTGCCGGACACTATGTTGACTCGTGATTAATCTCTTCCTAGCTTAATCATATGGAAGCTCTTATCACACAGCTCTACTGTAAGGATACCGCCCTCTACCCTTGTATTCTTAAGCTTTGTAGGTTTCACTTCATCGGGGTGCTCCTCCGTGTTGACTGCCTTCAAATCAGCATGGGTCAGTACCACATGCTCCTTCACCTGGTAATCTTCAAACTGGCGCAGATCCAGGGTGATCTCCATGGATTCCTCCAGTGATTTGTTCACAGCAAATAATGTCAGCGTATCCTCTTCTTCATTCATGACACAAACCGCATCAAGATAAGGAGCGTCACCATGCTTGCTTTCATAGACAGGTGACTTTATAACGGTATTTAACACGGTTCCTCTTCCATGGTTACTGATCAGCTCAAAGGGATAGTAGGTCGTCTGTTTCCAAGCCCCGGTATCGGAGGTCATGATAGGAGCGATAACATTCACTAGCTGTGCCAGGCAAGCAACCTTGATGCGGTCAGCATGTCGAAGTAGGGTTATCATCATACCGGCTACCAGCAGAGCATCTTCAAAATTATAGATATCCTCCAGCTGGTGAGGCACCTTGCACCAACGCTCCAGCTTCTTATCCTGATTATTGGAATGATACCATACATTCCATTCATCAAAGGACAGGTTTATGGATTTACTCTTACGCTTCTTCGCTTTTACGGCATCACAGATGGATACTACAGATTCAATAAATCGATCCATTGCTACCGTATTTGACAGAAAATCCGGTGTATTGTTATCACGGTTCCCATAATACTGATGCAGTGATAAATAATCTATCTGATCGTAGCACTCAGAGAGTACGGTATCTTCCCACTCACCGAAGGTTTCCATATCCAGAGCTGAGCTTCCGCAGGCCACAAGTTCTATGGAGGGATCTACCATTTTCATAATTCGCCCGGCCTCGGCTGCAATCCTTCCATATTCCAGCGCAGTCTTATGTCCCATCTGCCAATTGCCATCCATCTCATTGCCCAGGCACCACAGCTTAATGTCATGAGGTTGTTCATAGCCATGCTTTTTTCTTAGATTGCTGTAATAGCTTCCGCCCCTTAGATTACAATATTCAACAATATTTTTCGCGTCCTCAACTCCCCTGGTCCCCAGATTGATTGCCATCATTGCTGAGGTACCGGCTTTCTTCGTCCAGTCCATGAAATCATTCATACCAAATTGATTTGTTTCAATCACACTCCAAGCAAGATCAATTTTCTCCGGACGTTCATTTTTCGGTCCAACCCCATCTTCCCAATGGTAACCGGATACAAAATTGCCTCCGGGATATCGGACGATCGGAACATTCAAATCACGAATCAAGCCGATTACGTCCTTACGCATACCCTGCTCATCGGCAAAGGGACTTTCCGGCTGATAGATCCCTTCATAAACTGCTCTTCCAAGATGCTCCAGAAAGGAGCCATAGACTCTTTTGTCTATCTCTCCTAAGATAAAATGTTTATCAATACATATCATTGATTTCTTCATTGATTTCTTCATTGATTTATTCCCTTCCAGTCATTTGTATAAAATTACTTCATTCTAGCATAGATTAGTTAAGAAACATCCTATGTCAATACATGAGCCGTATTCATAGAAAGGAAGGACCCACACCAACTGAGTGAGCCCTTCCTGCACACATACACCTAAAATTAATACCCTGCTTTCTCACGATCCTGTATAGCGCCATTATAAGCATATTTCGGATTCAAGTCCTTATCAAACAGTAACGGGTTGCGGTCATGTCTCCAGGATAAATTATCAGCAAAGCCCCAATATGTAATTCCTGACACCTTGGTATTGCCGGCAGCATTTTCTGTTATGATTCTATTGATAAGCTCATAATAATATTGGCCTTGGGCTTTTAGATTTTCCTCTGTTGCGGGAAGTATATTCTGCCAGGTGCCAAGGCTGACATCCAGCTCTGTAATCTGAACATCCAACCCAAGCGCACTGAGCGCCTTCAGTGTATTGATATAATCATCAATGGAATCCTGTGTGTATAAGTGCCCCTGACATCCGATACCATCAATCAGTGTATTGCCGTTCTCGTCCACCAGGGACTGAGCCAGCTTAATCAGATGCTGGGTCTTAAATTGCTCATTATAATCATTGTAGTATAGCTTAATGTTATCGGGAGCGTATTGGTTAGCAAATTTAAAGGCGTTCCAGATATAGTCGTCTCCGATGATCTGCTTCCATAAGCAATCACGATATGTTCCATCCTCCATAATTGCTTCATTCACCACATCATAGGCATAGAAAGAATCTGCGTAGCCAAGGGAGCTCAGTTGTTCAAAGGTCTGTTTGATATAGCTCTCCATACGGGCTAGCATCGTATCACGGTCAACCAATGGCTTCGTCACATCGAAGTTTTCATAGAAAATCCAATCGGGAGTCTGGCTGTACCATACCAGAACATGACCTCGGAGCAACATTCCGTTTTTCATCGCCCAATCAAGCTGTGCCGTTGTCTTAGCTGTGAATTTTACGACGATATCTCCTGCCGCTATACTTGCCGCCTTATCCAGCAATGAATCCGGCTTCATAAAATTCTCCAGAGTAACCGAGTTGAAATTCTTCGTAATAAGATCTGTGTACTTACTATCATAGATCATGGCTACGGATAAACAGGTACCTGCTTTTATACCGGCCTGCCCGTAGACATCCTTCAGGCCAATTTCACCGGCTGTTTCCTGTTCTGTCGTACTTTTATCTTCCGCCCCTGCAGCCTCTTGGGAATCGGGAGCCACTGTAGCCTGTTCCGTTCCTTGATCATCCTTATCTTCAGCTGTATCGTCAATGGTTGACTGGGTTTCTGTCACTTCCTGCCCAGGAGTATCTGATTGTTTCGCCTGATCATTATCATTCTTACTGCAGCCTGTCAATGTAAGAAACATCAACATCATCAAGATTGCTAATGTAACCTTATAAGATCCTCGTTTCATGTCACCCTCCAATAAGTTTTCTTTGTTACTAAGAAGAGTATAGCATAGAATAAACCCGATATTCTATCATATAATGACAATTTGTATCTCATAAAAGTTCACATCCGGGAGCATAGCAGCAATTATATTAGCATATCCGAAGTGTCGCCCAGCAGGAAGATTGCTTTTCATTTAAAAATGATTTACAATAGGGTTATAAAAATAGAAATAAATAGAAATTTGGGAGGAGACTGATTATGAGGCGAGATTCTAATATTATCTGCAGTGCAAAAAACCGTAGGCTTTCCATAATCGTCTTTTCATTATTTTTCTCCTGGCTTCTGTCATTTCTTTTCGAAGGACAAATTCTGTATGCTCTTGCCGATTACTATGATATTTCTGCCAAATCCTATGTTTTTGCCACGATGGCATCACATTTTTGGGGTTTGGTTTTATCGGGTGTTTTCATTCGGAACCTCAGGACTGCCAAAAAACTTATGCTTTATTCCATCTTATTCTGTATATTATCCTCCGGTGTTTTTTTCTTTTCACCTACTTATCTGTGGGTAGTTGTACTGCTTCTATCGGCTTTTCTTGTCGGATGCTCTGTGGCGGCCTGGGGCCTCTATTTTAAAGTCTGTACTCCTAAAGACAAGCGTATCAAGACCATAGCGGACGGACTGATCTTCTCAAATCTTCTGATGATTCTGCTGAATATCATTGCCATCCACATCTCCCCCCATGCAGGACTTGCTTGTGCTATTCTTCTTCTGGGAGCTGCCTTCTTATTCTCTCTCCATCTGCCCGACGTAGAAGTCCTTGAGGATCCAAGTCCTATCATGAGCAGAGATCTGCCTGCCAGCTTAAGAAGTCCACTTGCTTTTCTGTGTCTGTTTATTGTAGTCATCACCATTAATTCCGGACTGATGTACCAGGTGCAGGGGCCGGCCTTCTCCCATTTGCAGTGGCTGACCAGCTGGTATTGGGCCGTACCTTATATCGCCGCTCTTCTCATCATGAGAAACCTGCCCGGAAAGATAAATCGAACCTATCTCTTATCTATTGCTATTGCCATGATCGGCTTCTCCTTTATTGCATTTATGATCATGGACCGATCATGGATAAGCTACCTTGTAATCAATACCCTGATGCTTGGTGCCTGCGGTGTTTACGATCTTTTTTGGTGGAGTATCCTGGGCGATATGCTGGACCTCAGCACAAACCCTGTAAAAATAATGGGCATTGGCCTTTCCTCCAATGTTCTGGGTGTCATGCTTGGTGGCGTGTTAGGGAGAACTGTCACAACTGCAGACGGGCATAATCAGAACCCCACCCTGTTGGCACTCGGAGTGGTATGTATCACGCTCGTGCTGCTGCCTCCCCTACATAATCGCTTGTCAGCTCTGCTAACAAATCACATCTTCCTGTATACGATTTCTGCTATGCCAGTAAAGGAGCAGACCAAGCTGCTTCGTGATTTTTCCGTAACTGAGAAGCTTACGGATCGGGAAAACGAGATAACCGCGCAACTACTTACAGGCAAGACTTATAGAAAGATAGCCGAAGAACTCTATGTGAGTGAAAATACTGTTAAAACCCATGTAAAGAATATCTATTCCAAGTCAGGAGTACAGAATCGAACAGAACTCATGAATCTTCTTCTGAATATTGATTCCTTGGCTACTGGTTCATCAAAATCCAAAAACAGCTGAAGCAAGTACACAAGTTCATTTGTTAATATGAGCCTCCCACCTAATATGGCGGGAGGTTTTTGTATAAAATCACCCGTTTTGGTGACGCATCCTCCCACCTGATAGGATAGAATATGGGTGATATACTGACAGAAAGGAGGAAAATGATACTTGTTAAAGTTGAGCAGACAACAGCACGTCTTATTTATCATTTCAACATTATGCACAGCCGTCCTTATTGCTGTCCCTGTCCTGCAGCCGACTGCCTGGGGGCTGTACACAGGCGCAGTATTTCTTCTATTGTTGATATCAATTCTGCTTCTTGGTAAGGTGAGCAGAGCAATAAAAGCCGCACAGCTTATCATCGAAAATCAAATTCTTCACACTGAGCCTGTTATCTTTAAGAAACAAAGCCAAA
>JAEZHX010000099.1 GCA_023436765.1 Bacillota bacterium | reverse complement strand
ACTAACAGTGGTACAGTATCAAGAAAAGCAGGATAGAACAAGAAATCTGCTCCGGAAGCAACTACCTGGGAAGCTTGTGCGGTAAAATCGGTATCCTTTGTAGTACATTCACCGGTATATACAATTTCAAAACCGTTTGCAGCAGCGTTTTCTACAAATGCATCCTTAAGACCATTGGAATAATCATCATCCTTCGCATAGATAATAGCTGCTTTTGTTGCACCCTGATCCTTTGCAAATTGCGCTGCCATCTTACCTTGATAAGGATCAATAAAGCAATCTCTAAAAATTGTAGGTCCAACCTCAGTTACTTTTTTATTGGTAGCTCCTGTTGCAAGTAATAACATGCTTTGCTCTTTTGCTATCTCAGCCATAGGTAATGTTACGGAAGAGAAAAATGCACCAACCACTGCTTCCGGTGATTTAGGCTCTAAACTGTTGTAAGCATTTACTGCTTGTTTAGAATCACTGGCATCATCAACAATATCAACAATTTCAACTTTAGTTTTACTGCTGCTCTTATTAATTTCTTCTGCTGCCATAGTTACAGCATTCTTAGCTCCCTCACCATAAATAGCGCTACCTCCTGTGAGTGTACAAACAACACCGATACGGATGATATTGTCTTCTTCACCTGTAACTGCTTTAGAATCACCTGAGGTCGCTGGTGTATCCGTTTTTTCTGTTTTTGTTGAGTTACCGCATCCCGACAGAATTGCTCCTATCATTGCAGTAACAAGTACCAAGGATAACAACTTTCTTTTCATTAACTCTACCTCCCTAAGATTATTAATAGTAATGCAAAAAGGGCTTCAGCCCTTATCAATGAGTACCGTTTAAGGTAATCACTGATAATTGTTGAAACCCTTTCGTTTCCTTCAATTATACAACTTCACATAAAATAGTTATGCTGAGCAATAGTTGTGAAAACATGCAATTTACTAATAATTAATTACTTTTGCTTATTATAGTACTAATGGTAATATAATGCAATTAAAATTTTAAAAAGTAAGTGGCCCTGTTGCAAACTAGTCTGATATGGTCTATTAGGGGATCTCTCTTATACCAATCTAGGTAATAAAGAAACGACTTTAATTAATATAAATTCTTTACCTTGAAATCCTTCTCAGCCTCTCTTCGCATATCCTTCTTTGCGATATCCTCCCGCTTATCATAGAGCTTCTTACCGCGGGCCAACCCGATCTCCACCTTCACCAGGCTCCCCTTAAAATAGATCTGTAGCGGCACCAGGGTATAGCCCTTCTGTGCCAGCTGACCGTTGATCTTATTAATTTGGAACTTATGAAGCAGTAGCTTTCTCACCCTTAAGGGATCCTTATTGAAGATATTCCCCTTCTCGTATGGGCTGATGTGCATACCATAGATATAGACCTCTCCGTTTTCAATCCGCAGGAAGGATTCCTTGATGCTGCATTTACCCATACGGAGGGATTTTACTTCGGTTCCGTGTAATGCGATACCCGCCTCATACTTATCCTCGATAAAGTAGTCAAAATAAGCCTTCTTATTATTGGCTACCAGTTTAATATTTTCCCCCACTTATTCTTCAACCTCCACTAAGGCGAAATCAATCGTCCGCTGAAGCTTATCTGCCTTCACCACCTCAACCTTGACTGTCTGCCCTAACTTATATATTTTCTTGGTGTGTTCACCGACCATCTGATAGTGCTCTTCATCATAATTATAGTAATCGTCCTGCATCTCGCTGACTCGGATCATACCTTCAATCGTATTCGGGAGCTCCACATACATACCCCAATTGGTGACACCGGAGATGACTCCCTCGAAGGTCTCACCGATGTGTTCCATCATGTATTCGACCTTCTTCATCTTCTCCACCTCACGCTCTGCCTCATCCGCTCTGCGTTCGGTCTTACTGGAGTGGTTCGCCACCTCGGTAAGGATCCTGTCATAATGACTTATTCTGCCCTCTGCCAGCTTACCGCCTAAGTTTTCCTTGATGATACGGTGGATCTGAAGATACGGATATCGGCGGATCGGAGAAGTGAAATGACAATAGTATTTTGCGGACAATCAGAAATGTCCTGTATTCGCTACGGTATATTTCGCCTGCTTCATCGACCGTAAGGTCAGACGGCTGATCAGTGCTTCCTCCGGCGTATCCTCCACCTTGATCAGGAGCTTCTGCAGCTCCTTCGGATGGATCTCCTCATTACCCACCTTGATGCTATAACCGAAATTGTTGATGAAGATCGCAAGCTTTCTAATCTTCTCTTCATCCGGGTTCTCATGGGTACGGTAGACGAAGGGAATCTCCTGCCAGAAGAAATCCTCGGCAACGGTCTCATTTGCAATCAGCATAAATTCCTCGATAATCTTTGTCGCTTTATTTCTTTCGTAGGGCTTGATCTCGATGGGTTTCCCCTGCTTATCCACGATGATCTTACTCTCCGGGAAATCGAAATTGATCGAGCCTCTCTTATGTCTTCTCTCCTTCAGTATCTCCGCCAGCTCCTGCATCAGATGAAACAGTGGCACAAAATCAATGTATTCCTTGGTGACCTCCTCATCCGTACCTTCAACGATCTTAGCTACATTTGTATAGGTCATGCGACGGTCCGAACGCATTACAGTCTCCGCAATCTTATGACCGATTACGTTACCCTTCCCATCGATATCCATGAAACAGCTTAAGGAAAGCCGGTCCACATTCGGGTTTAGTGAGCAGATGCCGTTCGAAAGCTTATGGGGCAGCATCGGAATGACACGATCCACCAGATATACACTGGTTCCGCGCTTCAGGGCCTCCTTATCCAGAGCTGCACCCTCCTTCACATAATGGGTGACATCTGCGATATGGACGCCCAGATGATAGATCTCCCCTTCCTTCGTCAGGGTGATCGCATCATCCAGATCCTTCGCATCCTCTCCGTCGATGGTGACTGTGGTTAATTCCCGTATATCCATGCGGTTCGCTATTTCCTTCGGGTCTATCTCCTCAGGCACATAATCCAGATCCCTCATGACATCCTCCGGGAAATCCATAGGCAGGTCGTAAGCCTTCACTACGGATAGGATATCCACTCCCGGATCATTGATATGTCCCAGGATCTCTATTACTCTTCCTTCCGGACTGGAGGTAGAATCCCCATAGTTCGTGATCTTTACGACTACTTTATGTCCATCCACTGCTCCCTTTGTAAATTCCTTGGGTATGAAGATGTCCCGAACAAACTTCTGATTATCCGGCACCACGAAACCAAAGTTCTTACTCTTCTCAAAGGTACCAACGATCTCCGTCTTACCTCTCTCCAGTATCTGGACGATGGAGCCTTCTCTTCTCTTGCCCTGCTGAGCTTCTTCGCCGACCATTACCATGACCTTGTCGCCATGCATAGCACCGTTTATCGCATTCTCCGGAATGAAGATGTCGTCCTCCTCACCCTCCAGGATGACGAAACCAAAGCCACGCTGGGTCGCGGAGAATATTCCTGTCTTGATCTCATCTCCGGGTGTTCGGTAGCGGCCCTGAGCATCCATCATCAGCTTGCCTTTAGAAGCTAACAGCTCCAGAACCTCCTTCAGTTCATGCTTAGACTCCCTGGGAACCTGCAGGAAGCCTGCCAGCTCCTTGAAGGTCATTGGTTTGTATTCCTTACCGGTGACAAACTCCTCCAGCATCAAGGCTTTTTCTCTTAAGACTTCCTCATCCAAATGGGAGCGATGATGCTCCTGACGAGCTGAGCCTGTATGGGAGGACCTGGTTCTTCTGGTGCTTGAATCCTTTGAGCTGCGCGTGGAGCCCCGTTCCGAAGACTGCCTCTCTCCTGAGGAAGCCATTATCTTATTATTTTTACTGTTTTTTCTTTCTGTCATATTCCCTTTATCTTTCTTATTCCTTTTCTCTTTCGAATCTAAATTCATTTTTCTTTCCTTTAATCTCATATATGGCACCTGCTTCCGTTTCGGTAATTGCATTTAATCGATCTGTATGCAGTCAAACCCTACATTAGTCTTTCCTTTATTAGTATGCCATATATTATGAGGTATAATCTTTTGATCTTACCGAATGAATAAAAAACACTCTGTTGTCCAGAGTGTTTTCATTTCATTACCAATTAAGATTTAAAACAACTGAAAGTACTATGAACAGGCCAGCCAGAAGCTCTGTGACTTTAACCATCATACCTTCTTTTGAACGTCCCTTATTCTTAGCCCAATATGTTTCGGTAACGCCGGTTAACGCTCCGGATAAACCAACCTTACCTTCCTGCTTTAATACAACTACGGTTAAAGCAATACAAATTCCTATATAAATAATTTGTACAATAGTTCTTAATACGTCCACGATTACACCTCCTAAAACTACGCCTATTCTACCATACAATAGAAATTATTTCAACAAGTATTTATTACAAGCCTTGCTTACATTTTAATCACATTCCAGCTGATCAGAGAATCAGTTTGCCCAGAATTTAGAACTGCCGTTTTGCCAACAGGGACTTACCGGTCATCTCCACAGGTTTCTCCATACCCATCATTTCAATCATGGTAGGAATGATATCTGCCAGACAGCCACCCTCCGTCAGGGTATAATCCTTATCATAATTAACAAGGATAAAGGGTACAGGATTAATCGTGTGTGCCGTGAAGGGTTCTCCGGTGGTATAATCCAACAGCTGTTCCGCATTCCCGTGGTCCGCACAAATAAACATTTGTCCATCTACAGATAATAATGCATCTACCGCTTTGCCGACACATTCATCCACCGCTTCAATGGCTTTGACTGCTGCGCTCTCGATTCCAGTGTGTCCAACCATATCAGGGTTAGCAAAATTAACAATAATAACATCATACTTTAAGGATTTGATAGCCTCTACCAGCTTATCTGCCACCTCGTAGGCACTCATCTCCGGCTGGAGATCATAGGTCGCTACCTTCGGTGAACTGACCAAAATCCGATCCTCACCCTCATTCGGAACCTCAATGCCTGCATTGAAGAAGAAGGTAACATGGGCATATTTCTCAGTCTCAGCCAGACGTAACTGTGTCATATGGTGCTCAGCCAGGAATTGTCCAAAGGTATGGTTAATAGAAATCTTATGGAACGCAACCGATTTATTCGGAATCGTTATATCATATTCAGAGAAGCAGACATAGGTCAGTTTCATTCTCTTAACGCCTTCGAACCCTTTGAAATCCTCGCTGCAGAACGTTCTGGTAATCTCTCTGGCACGATCCGGTCTGAAATTAAAGAAAATGATCGAGTCATTGTCCTTAATGGTCGCAACCGGCTTACCGTCCTCCATCACAACAGTAGGAACGACAAATTCATCAAATTTCTCTGCATGATAGGAGTTTTGCACTGCCTCTATGGCATTGACTGCAGTCTCGCCCTCGCCGTATACCATGGCGCGATAAGCCTTCTCGACTCTATCCCAACGATTGTCACGGTCCATTACATAGTAGCGGCCCATTACCGTTGCGATCTTGCCTACCCCGATCAGCTTCATCTGCTCCCATAATTCTTCCACAAAGCCTTTACCGGAAGCCGGAGGAGTATCACGGCCATCTAAGAATGCATGAACAAATACTCTGTTCAGTCCGTGCTTCTTCGCCAGCTCCAGAAGTGCGTATATGTGGGTGTTGTGGCTGTGAACACCACCATCGGATAGTAATCCGTACAGATGAAGATCGGAATTATTTCTCTTGCAGTTATCAACAGCTGCAAGTAATGCTTCATTGTTGAAGAAGGTTCCGTCCTGGATCTCCTTCGTAATTCTGGTCAGCTCCTGGTAAACAATTCGTCCCGCACCCATATTGATGTGTCCAACTTCAGAGTTACCCATCTGACCGTCCGGAAGACCGACAGCCATACCACTTGCATAGCCCTTAACACAAGGATATACGCTCATCAGGCGATCCATAACCGGCTTCTTAGCCAGTGCAATCGCATTTGCTTCCTTCTTTTCATTTAGTCCATAACCGTCAAGTATCATTAAAACAGTCGGTTTTTTACTCATCATATCCTCCATACTGCCGTAGGCAGTTCATAACATGAGCGAAAAGCACGCCAAGTGCTTTTTGCCGGTTGAAAAATGCTCTTCTTTTCAACCTATCCTCCATGCTGCTGCTTCACAGCAGCTCAAAATACCGGAAGAACAAGGAGTGAGCACAACAGATGTGAATTTAGCCTTATAAATTCACAATGCGTACATTCGTAGTTCTTCCGTGTGAAGATGCATTATCTTCACACTATCCTCCATACTGCTTAAGGCAGCTGATAAACATGGCAAAATGCACACGAAGTGCTGTTTGCCGTGTGAAAAGTCCTTACTTATAATTTACGATTTTGCCGAAGTCAGTCTTTAAGCTTGCTCCGCCAACAAGACCGCCATCGATATTCTTCTGTCCGAACAGATCTGCTGCACTGGCTGCTGTAACACTTCCGCCGTATTGAATACGAATTGCTGCTGCGGTAGCTGCATCATAGATTTCTGCGATACACTCACGGATCGCCTTACATACCTCTTCGGCCTGCTCAGTCGTTGCTACCTTACCGGTTCCGATTGCCCAGATCGGCTCATAAGCGATGACAGCCTTCTTTGCCTGATCTGCAGTCACACTTAAGAATGCAATCTTAATCTGCTGACGTACGAAATCAATTGTGATACCCTGCTCTCTCTGCTTTAAGGACTCACCACAGCAGATGATGGGTGTGATATTATGTTCATAAGCCTTCAGTACCTTCTTGTTTACGGTCTCATCCGTCTCAGCAAAATATTCCCTACGCTCGGAATGACCTATAATAACATATTTTACACCAATATCAGTAAGCATATTCGGAGCGATCTCTCCGGTATATGCGCCGCTTTCTTCATAATACATATTTTGTGCACCGATCTCAATATTGGTTCCTTGTACAGCAGCAATTGCAGTGGTAAGGCTTATTGCAGGTACACAGAATACAACATCTGCATCCTCGGTTTTAACCAAGGGCTTCAGTTCCTCGATTAATTTAACAGTCTCACTGGGAGTCTTGTTCATCTTCCAGTTACCCGCTATGATCTTTCTACGCATGTTTCTTCCTCCTTATTATCATTCAAGTACGCCTAAGCATACTTAAGCATCAAATTGTGATCGGCTGCCATTTTCACTCCTGCGAATTTGCTTCCGAAAACTAAAAAATACGACTTACTAGATTGTAGCAAGCTTTTCGATGAAATACAAGAGCTCATCGTGAAAAGCTTGCTACAGATCAGAGAAATATATATTATTTAATCATTATTTATCGTTCGCTGCCGCAACGCCGGGAAGCTCGATGCCCTCAAGGAACTCCAGGGAAGCGCCGCCGCCGGTGGAGATGTGGGACATCTTGTCGCCGAAGCCTAACTGGTTAACAGCTGCTGCTGAATCGCCGCCGCCGATGATTGTCGTTGCTTCGATCTCAGAAAGAGCCTTAGCTACTGCGATCGTACCTGCTGCAAAATTCGGTAATTCAAATACACCCATCGGCCCGTTCCATACAACGGTCTTAGCATCCTTAATCGCTTCTGCATAAAGGGCACGGGTCTTCTCACCGATATCGAGTCCTTCCCAATCCGGATCGATCTCACCACGGCCAACTGTCTTGAAAGGAGTGTCATTAGAGAATTCCTGAGCTACTACTGTGTCAATCGGGATTAAGAGCTTAACGCCCTTCTTTTCAGCCTTAGCCATCATCTCTCTGGCATAATCCAGATAATCCGCCTCAAGTAAGGACTTACCAACCTCTTCACCGAGAGCCTTCATGAAGGTATATGCCATACCACCGCCGATGATCAGAGTATCAACCTTATCCAGAAGATTATTGATAACAGAAATCTTGGAGGAAACCTTAGAGCCGCCAAGAATTGCGACGAATGGTCTCTTAGGGTTATTCACGGCGTTGCCGAGGAATTCGATCTCCTTCTGCATCAGATAACCAACCACAGAGGTCTTCACATATTTTGTTACACCTACGTTAGAGCAGTGTGCCCTATGAGCAGTGCCGAAAGCATCATTTACGAATACATCAGCAAGGGAAGCCAGCTCTTCGCTGTAGTTATCGATATTCTTCTCCTCTTCCTTCCTGTAACGGGTATTCTCGAGAAGTACGACGTCTCCGTCCTTCATGGCAGCAACCGCAGCCTTAGCCTTAGGACCAACGACCTCATCATCATTCGCAAAAACTACTTCCTTACCTAACAGCTCGGATAATCTGGCAGCAACCGGAGCCAGAGAAAATTCCGGTGTGGGGCCCTTCGGCTTGCCTAAATGGGAGCAAAGGATAACCTTACCGCCATCCTTCATTAATTTCTTAATTGTCGGAAGTGCTTCTACCAGACGTACCTCATCCGTAATCTTGCCGTCCTGAAGCGGAACATTAAAATCGCATCTTACTAATACTCTTAACCCTTTAACATTGATGTCGTCAATTGACTTCTTATTTAACATATTAAGACTCCTTTCAAGAATCAATGATTTCTGATTATAATAACTGTGATTCGTTCTATGTTACATTCGACTTTATATGTTGATTATTCGAAGTGCTTTGCACTTGCTCACGCAACCTGAGAAGTGCTTCGCACTTCTCAGGTTCGTGGGTGCGCTCGCATCCTATATCTTCACAGAACCGAAGTAAGTGCTTTGCACTTGCTTCGGAGGCATATGTTTACACGCCCCAGCAAGTAAACTTGCATGGGCGTGCAAAACATATGCTTCCGGAAACGCAAGCGTTTCCGGTTCTGTGAAGATAACTATGCTCACTTTGCCTTCACGCAAAAGGGGTCCGGTCCTGAGAGACCGGACCCATAATGGATCAAAGAAATATGAATTACTGAAGTTCTGCGAAGTACTTAATTGTTCTAACCATCTGGCTGGTGT
>JAEZHX010000240.1 GCA_023436765.1 Bacillota bacterium | reverse complement strand
GGTATCTGCCACCTGCTCGAGCATCTCTGTCTGAGAGGCTATTTCTTCCGCACCGGCAGCAATCTGCTGGGTTCTGGTATTAAGCTCCTCCAGGTTTTTTACAAAGGTTGCAGCCTGCTGCTTTAATTCTGTAATTGCAGGAATGAGCTTTTCACTGTTCTCCTTACCGATAGCAACAGCAGCCTTCGTGTTATTGGAAAGCAATCTGACCTGACCTGCTATGACAGAGAAGGCACGGCCGGCATCCCCTGCACGAGCAGCCTCAATCTCAGCATTCAACGCAAGAAGATTGGTTTGGGAGGAGATGTCTACAATCTCCTTATTAGACTTTTGATAAGCTGAAATAAATATGTTAAAAGCCTCCAGGGATTGCTCTAGTAGTTTGCTGTACTGGCTAAGCTCTGAGAGTGCCAAAGCCATCTCCATAGTCTCATTTGAGGTGGCTGCGTTCCCTTGCGAGAGCTCCGTGATGGTTTTGCCAAGCATCTCGAAATTATCGAGAAATCCTTTATAAAGCTGCTCCTTCTTATCTCTGTTCTTCAGCTGCTCCACCAGTTCTTCCATTTCCTTTTTCTCCAGAATCAGCTCGTCTTTAACAAAATGAATACAATTTTCCTTGCGGTTATAGTGATAACTGATTGCTTTGGCCATTTCCTGGCAACTACCGTACCCACAGGCGCTACAGTTGATTTTACGGTCGCTTTCAGTGAGCTTATTCATCTCGTTAAAGATAAGGTCCAGCTCTTCATCAGAAATATCCTTCAACAAGACAGCAGCATCTGATTGATAACCACGTATAAAATCCTCCAGTTTTAGATTTTTGAATTTCATATTCAACCTTCGTAACCGCTCCTCGGGAGCAACAGTGTTATCGAAAGGATCCGATCTATCGGTTGAGGTCTTGGCCCGCTGTTCCTGTAGTGAAAATAGCAGATCATCATTATGAGTAAGCTTACTTGAGGTTGCGGTACCAAAATTACAGCCCTGTGAACAATTCAAGGCATCTACCAGAAGAGGAAGCCTTTGGTTTTTTTCAATCCTGCTCAAATATAACTTAAGATACTCATATACATGGCTTTCCCCTTCAATTTGTCTGACCAGATTTTCCTTCCCCAGAAAATGCTCCACATTTTCCTTCAAACCACCGGGCATGGGATAGACGGAACCCAGGCCATAATCAATCTCATCCGTGGCTCGGAAGTTATTCAGTTCAACCTTAGATAAACGATCCATCAGATGCTTGAAGGTTACATTATAGGATACATACCCGTTCGTATTTTCACTCCTTATTTCATCCCGTTTGGCGATGCAGGGACTGATAAAAGCCAACCGATTCGCGTCCTTCAGATATTCTTTGATATAGATTGCAGTACATAACAATGGACTGTGTATGGGCATAAGCTTGGGCAGAAGCTCAGGAATATACCGTTCCACATAATTTACAATTGCCGGACAAGGCTGTGAGATCCCTCCGATAAAATCATGCTTCTTAATATAGTTTAGATAAGCCCAGGTCGTGATATCTGCTCCGAAGCTTGCGCTGTAGATATGTTTTACCCCCATTTGCTTAAGATATCCCAGGATGTTCTCATATTTCCCGGGGTAATTGATCAGAAAGGAAGGTGCAAGAATTACGGAGATTGGTACATTATTGTCAAGATCCTGGAAAAACACATCGATATCATCCCGGAACAGTCTGGCATTATGACCGCAGGTCTCAAGGCAATGACCGCAATGGATACATTTCGTTCCATCAACAAGAATTTTATTCCTGCCGTTTTCCGACACCGCTATATTAGCTCCGATGACCGGACATCCTGAAATACATTTGTTACAGCCGATGCAATCCTCAGTTGTGTAGATTAATCCCTCATTCAGTGTCAATTTAGATACCCCCTTGTTAATATATTAACTAATTATACATTTACATGAAAGAAAATGCAAATAAAAAAGTGTAAGATGTGATTAATTGATTGAAAATATATAAAAATATGAAAAATAAACTATTTATTTACAGGAAATGGGAGCGCAGAAAAAAGAGGTTGATTTTTTAAGAATTTATGTTATACTTGTTAAGTAAATATTAACAAAGTATTATAGGTTATCCAAAATATGAAGAATATTCAGGAGACAACATGAAGAGTTTAAAGCGGATGGTAGTTATATTACTTGCAGCGATGCTGATAGCAGCAAATGCCAGCGGAATCGCATTTGCTTCTGAAACAGAGCAGCCGTTGCAGGAAAATCTTACATATGAAGCAGGAAAGGTACCTGCTGCAGATACAGCAGAGGGTGAGACTACAGCTGATGCGGCATCTGATTTATCGGACGGCACAGTACCAACCGATGAAGAAGAGCTTACGATGGACGGATATGAGATCTTCATAGATGAGCAGGGACAGGTTTTCTACGTAGAGAAGGAACCGGCAGAACAGGTTATTAGTGAAACTAAGGAAGATGAGACTGTTTCTGAATCGGAGACACCTAAGAAAGATTCAAAGCCCTCCTATTCTGAAAAGGAGTTAAGACTTTTATCCAGCCTGATTTATGCGGAGGCAGGCAATCAATCCTACAAAGGGATGCTTGCTGTAGCGAATGTAGTCCTGAATAGAGTGAAGAGCCCAGTATACTCCCACTGCGATTCAATTAAGGAAGTAATATATGATAAGAAATGGTCCGTACAATTCGCAGTTACAGTCAAGAGTAGCAAGACCGGATTAAGCATGCTGGATAAGGCATTAAACAGCTATGATACAGGAAAGTTCTCGGGATCCAATCCCGAAGCGGAGAAGAAGGCCATGAATAAGGCAATCAAGGCAGCGAAGGCTGCACTTGAAGGTGAGAATAATATCGGCAGCTACCTGTGCTTTAATGCAGTGAACGGTAGCTCGAGTAGGATTAAGAAGCTGTATCCTGATTATAAAATTATCGGAGGCCATATCTTCTACAGAACTAAATAATACATAACAAACGATACATAACAGATTATACATAAACCCGTCAGAAATCCTAACAATATGTGTAGGTTTCGGACGGGTTTTTCATAACTGAAGCTATCCGCATAGCGTGATTCTACGCCTAAACTCTGTCCCGGATTGAGAAATAGTACTTTAATCTTAAAAAGGATTGTGGTATTATATAACATATGTAGAATTAATATGGGAGATAATTACTGAATAGAAGTGATTAGATTATCATCACATCGTAAGGAACCAGGAGGAAAACATGGAGAATAAAGATACTATCGAAAATAACGAGAACTTACAGGAGGATATCACACCTGTATCCAAGAACTTTATCGAGCTGATTATTGATAAGGATCTGGAGGAAGGCCATGTAAAGAACATCGTAACGAGATTCCCGCCTGAGCCGAACGGATACCTCCATATCGGCCATGCCAAATCCATACTTTTAAACTATGGACTGGCAAAAAAATACGGTGGAAAGTTTAATCTCCGCTTTGACGATACCAATCCCACGAAGGAGAAGACAGAATTCGTGGATTCCATTATAGAGGATGTAAAATGGGTAGGTGGTGATTTTGAGGACCGCCTCTTCTTCGCATCGGATTATTTTGAGCAGATGTATGAAGCGGCTGTAAAGCTGATTAAGAAGGGTAAGGCATTTGTTTGTGAGCTGACAGCGGATGAAATCAGGGAATACAGAGGAAACCTGACTGAGCCAGGTAAGAACAGTCCCTACAGGGACCGAAGCATAGATGAGAATCTCCGATTATTCGAGGAAATGAAGGAAGGCAAATATGCAGATGGTTCCAAGGTACTTCGTGCCAAGATCGATATGGCATCCCCCAACATGAATATGAGGGATCCTGTTATTTACCGTGTAGCTAAGATTCCCCACCATAACACCGGAGACAAGTGGTGCATCTATCCGATGTATGATTTTGCCCACCCGATTGAGGATGCGATCGAAGGAGTTACCCACTCCATCTGTACACTTGAGTTTGAGGACCATCGTCCGCTCTATGACTGGGTTGTTCAGGAGCTGGAGTATGAATTTCCTCCAAAGCAGATCGAATTTGCTAAGATGTATCTTACCAATGTAATTACAGGTAAGCGTTATATCAAGAAGCTTGTAGAGGATGGGATTGTGGATGGTTGGGACGATCCCAGGCTGGTTTCCATCAATGCATTAAGAAGAAGAGGCTTTACACCGGAATCCATTCAGATGTTTATGGAGCTGGTCGGTGTATCCAAGAGCCAGAGTTCTGTGGATTATGCAATGCTGGAGTACTGTATCCGTGAGGACCTGAAATTAAAGGCACCCAGAGTCATGGCGGTACTGGACCCCATCAAGCTGATTATTGATAATTATCCCGAAGGACAGCTGGAATATCTGGAAGCGCCCAACAATCAGGAGAATGAAGCCATGGGTGTCAGACAGATTCCTTTTGGAAAGGTATTATATATAGAGAGAGAGGACTTCATGATCGAGCCTCCTAAGAAATATTTCCGTCTGTTCCCCGGCAACGAGGTTAGACTGATGAATGCTTATTTTGTAACCTGCGTAAGCTATCAGACAGATGATACCGGTAAAGTGACCGAGATTCATTGCACCTATGATCCGGAGACTAAGAGCGGCTCAGGCTTTAACGCCAGAAAGGTCAAGGGAACCATCCATTGGGTGGCGGCCGAGACAGCAATTAAAGCAGAGGTCCGTCTGTATGAGAATATCGTGGATGAGGAGAAGGGCGTTTATAATGAAGATGGTAGCCTGAATTTAAATCCCAACTCTATTACCGTATTGAAGGAATGCTATCTGGAGCCCAGTACTGCAGGGGCTTTACCACCGGCAAGATATCAGTTCTTAAGACAGGGCTTCTTCTGTCTGGACAGTAAGGACTCCTCCGTGGAGAATCCGGTATATAACCGCATCGTGTCCCTGAAGAGCTCTTACAAACCGGAGTAGCCGGTGAGATAATAGCGATACGTACTAGACAAAACAGGAATGGGGGATATATAATGGCGAATTTATTTTCCGGATTAGAACAATTCGGACTTGGCAATCTGTCTGGGATCAATGTTTATGATGAAAAGGATAAAGATGAGAACAAGAACACTTCGACGGAAGTAAAAGCAGCTTTTGCAGAAGAGGATATTATATTTGACAAAACACATGTCTGCCCTGTATGTGACAATGAGTTTAAGGCCAAGATGGTGAAATCAGGTAAGATTAAGCTCTTAACACTGGATACCGACCTTCGTCCCAGGTACCAGTTAGCAGACCCGCTAAAATACGATGCAATCCTCTGCCCTAATTGCGGCTATGCAGCTTTGAGCCGTTTCTTCAAATACGTAACAAATGCACAGGCAGTACTGATCAAGAAGAACATCTCTGCATCCTTCCATGGAGTCAAGGAGACCGGAGATATCTTAACCTATGATGATGCAATTACTCGCCATAAGCTGGCGCTGGTGAATGCGATCGTGAAGAAAGCAAAGACCTCGGAACGGGCTTATACCTGTCTGAAGACCGCTTGGCTGCTTCGAGGTAAGGCGGAGAATCTTCCGAAGGAAACACCGGATTATTCTGCTGTAATGGCCAGCCTGGAGAAGGAAGAGCTGGAGTTCATCTCCAATGCTTACGACGGCTTCAATGAAGCCTTCAGTAAAGAGACCTTCCCGATGTGCGGTATGGATGAAAATACAATGACACTGCTTGTGGCTGACCTGGCCAGAAAGATTAAGAAGTATGACGAAGCAAGCCGTTGGATCTCCAAAGTACTCATCTCCAGAGATTCAAACGAAAGGCTAAAGACGAAAGCCAGAGAAATCAAAGAATTAATCAAAGAGGAAAAATAATTGAAAGAAAAACTGCACACCATTCCTGTGAATGAAGCCTTTGATACTGATTGTGAGTGTCCCTTATGTATCATGTATAAATCCCTTGAGGAGAAAGCCATAGACTTCACGATGGGGCCCAGCTACATGGAGGATGATGTACGTGGTGAGACCTCCCGTCTTGGCTTCTGTGATAAACATCTCGAACTGTTATATAAGAACCAGAATCGCCTGGGATTAGCGCTAATTCTACAGAGTCATATGGATCTGCTGATTAAGGAAGCTGAGAAGCATACAAGCGTTAATGGTAAGCTTCCCATTCCATCCCTCTTTAAGAAAAAAGGAGAGCAGTTAAGCCATGCAGCTCATCTGGACCAGTATAAGGATACCTGTTATATCTGCGATATGATTGAAGGCACCTTTGACCGATATATTGCCACCATATTCCATCTGTATCGTACGGAGAAGGAGTTCCGCAGTAAATTCGCCGCCTGTAAGGGCTTCTGCAAGAACCATTACAGCGTTCTCCACAGCTCGGCATCCAAGTCCTTAAGCGGGGAGGAGCTGAATGGCTTCCTGAAGCTATTGGATACCCTGTATATCGAGAATATGAAACGGGTCAGAGACGATTTGGAGTGGTTTATTAATAAGTTTGATTATCGTTATGCGGAGGAACCCTGGAAGAATGCCAAGGATGCGATGCCCCGCGCTATGCTCAAAACAAACAGTATTATATAAATGGTGGTATATTGTTCCACGGATGGAATATACTAATATAGTATGTTTAAGTAAATGAGTAAAGAGGGCTGTTCAGAACAGCCCTCTTTTAAGAAAAAATAAGATAAACGAAGTTTAGATGAGTATAAATGAGATATAAGGAGATAACACAAGAAATCTGCCAGAATTGAGAGAGAAGTGAAGTTGCATATTAAAGGCAAATTTACTAATATATAAACATCGGTTAGCACTCAAGTAATAAGAGTGCTAATAATTCTCTAAACTATTGAAACGAAGAAATTATTGAAGGAGGAATATCAAATGAAACTTGTACCATTAGGAGATAAGGTAGTATTAAAGCAGCTGGTAGCCGAAGAGACCACAAAATCCGGTATCGTACTTCCCGGCCAGGCAAAGGAAAAGCCCCAGCAGGCACAGGTAGTTGCAGTTGGCCCCGGCGGCATGATTGACGGGAAAGAAGTTGTAATGCAGGTTAAGGTTGGAGACAAAGTGATCTATTCTAAGTATGCAGGCACGGAAGTGAAGCTTGAGGATGAGGAATTCATCATTGTTAAGCAGAATGACATCGTTGCAGTGGTAGAAGATTAATTAAGGAGGAGAGATAGAAATGGCAAAGCAGATTAAATACGGTGCAGATGCACGAGCAGCTTTAGAAACAGGCGTTAATAAATTAGCGAATACAGTACGCGTTACCTTAGGCCCTAAGGGTAGAAATGTTGTTCTTGATAAATCCTTTGGAACACCTTTAATTACTAACGACGGTGTAACGATTGCCAAGGAGATTGAACTGGAAGATGCATTCGAGAATATGGGTGCTCAGCTGGTGAAGGAAGTTGCTACCAAGACAAACGATGTAGCAGGTGATGGAACCACCACAGCAACAGTTCTTGCACAGGCAATGATTACAGAAGGAATGAAAAATCTGGCAGCAGGTGCGAACCCGATCATCTTAAGAAAGGGTATGAAGAAGGCTACCGATACCGCTGTGGATGCGATCGTTAAGATGAGCTCTACCTTAAAGGGCAAGGAACAGATTGCAAGAGTAGCAGCTATCTCCGCAGGTGACGATACTGTTGGTCAATTAGTTGCTGATGCAATGGAGAAGGTATCCAACGATGGTGTTATCACAATCGAGGAATCCAAGACCATGAAGACAGAGCTTGAGCTGGTAGAAGGTATGCAGTTTGACCGCGGCTATATCTCCGCATATATGTGCACAGATATGGATAAGATGGAAGCAGTACTTGACAATCCGTACATCCTGATTACAGATAAGAAGATCTCCAATATTCAGGAAATTCTTCCGATTCTGGAGCAGATCGTACAGTCCGGTGCAAGATTGTTAATCATTGCTGAGGATGTAGAGGGTGAAGCTCTCACCACCTTAGTCTTAAATAAATTAAGAGGAACCTTCACCGTAGTTGCTGTTAAAGCTCCCGGCTATGGTGACAGAAGAAAGGCTATGCTGCAGGATATCGCTATCTTAACCGGCGGTACCGTAATCACAGATGAACTTGGTCTTGATCTTAAGGAGACCACAATGGATCAGCTCGGCCGTGCGAAATCTGTTAAGATTCAGAAGGAAAATACCATCATCGTTGATGGAGAAGGCAGTAAGGAAGAAATCAATGCAAGAATTAATCAGATCAAGGCTCAGATCGAAGAGACCACTTCTGAATTTGATAAAGAGAAGCTGCAGGAGAGACTTGCGAAGCTGGCAGGCGGCGTAGCAGTTATCAGAGTAGGTGCAGCAACCGAGACCGAGATGAAGGAGAATAAGCTCCGTATGGAGGATGCTCTGGCAGCTACCAAGGCAGCTGTAGAAGAGGGTATCGTAGCAGGCGGTGGCTCTGTATTCATCCATGCTTCCAAGGAAGTTGCCAAATTGGCAGCCGGCCTGGAGGGTGACGAGAAGACCGGTGCCAACATCATCCTGAAGGCTCTTGAGTCCCCGTTATACTGCATCGTATCCAATGCAGGACTGGAAGGCTCCGTAGTCATCAGCAAGGTGAAGGAAAGCAATCCCGGTGTAGGCTTTGATGCCCTCACCGAGGAGTATGTGGATATGGTAACCGCAGGTATCCTGGATCCTACCAAGGTAGC
>JAEZHX010000221.1 GCA_023436765.1 Bacillota bacterium | reverse complement strand
ATCTCTTATCAAAAGAATTTTTAGATACATATCGTAACAGGAAAAGTCCTCTCAGCCATATTGGTGAGTTTGTATATTTAAGAACCTATTCCCGATATCAGGAGGAGAAGAAGCGGAGAGAGAACTGGTTTGAGACAGTTCTTCGAACCACGGAATATAACATAGGTCTTGGAATTGAATATCGAAAGAAGATGGGATTGCTGATCGACCCTGAGCAGGAGAGGAAGGAAGCAGAGGACTTATTTGATCACCTGTTTCATTTAAGAACCTTTACTTCGGGCAGAACCTTATATATGGGAGGAACTGAGGTAGTTAAGCAGTATCCGCTGTCAAACTACAATTGTTCCTTTACAAATATTGAAACTCTGCGCGACCTTGTGGATGTATTCTACCTCCTGATGGTAGGAAGCGGCGTCGGTATCCGCATCGACAGGAAACTGGTAGAGCAGCTGCCTCAGGTACGCCCCGTTCTCCTGGAAAGTAGGTACGACGGCACTGTACGTATGAAGCTTACGAAGGAGGAAATGGAGCATACCCTTTTCAGCATCAACGAGTTGGAACCTGAAACCGCTGTCATTCAGGTTGGCGATAGCAAGGAGGGCTGGTGCTCTGCTCTGGAAAGCTATTTCAACTTATTAACGCACAAGGAGTATGATGCAGTTAAGAGAATTATGATAGATTACAGCTTTGTCCGGCCAGAAGGAGAAAGACTGAAGAGGTTCGGGGGCAGAGCTTCCGGACATCGGTCCATCCAGAGGATGTTTGAGAAGATCAATAAGGTGTTTGTTAAGAGGAATGGCCTTGTCTTGAAAACGATTGATATTCTGGATATTGCAACGATCATCAGCGAGAATGTCGTGTCCGGAGGCGTCAGACGCAGTGCCATGATGGTAATCTGTGATGAGGATGATGAGGATGTGATCAATGCCAAGAGAAATATTTATCAGGTGGTCGATGGAAATTGGATCGAGGATCCTGAAATATCCCACAGGAAGATGAGCAATAATTCCATCCTGTATCAGAAGAAACCTTCCCTGGAGAGAATTAAAGAAATTATTGATTCCATCAGAACGAATGGAGAGCCGGGCTTTATCAACGGTTCAGAGGCGATCAGGCGCAAGCCGTCCTTCCGTGGCTGTAATCCTTGTGGAGAAATACTTCTCCGCTCGAAGCAATGCTGTAATCTTACGACGAATAATATGATGGCCTTTGCCGGTGATGGTTCTTTTGATGAGGCTGGTTTCCATGAGGTATTAAGACTTTCCACCAGAGTAGCTCTCCGTATGACCTTGGTGGAGGTGGAGCTGCCGGAGTGGAATCGGGTGATGCATGCGGACAGGATTATCGGAATCTCCTTGACAGGAATGATGGATATGATGAATAAAACCGGCATGAGCAAGGAGGAATTGGCGGTACTGCTCAGACGGCTCCATCAAACGGTGCGCGAGGAAGGTACCCGCTATAGCGAAGAGCTCGGGATAGCAGCGCCTGAGCTGATGACCACTATTAAACCGGAGGGAAGTCTGTCAACCCTGCCCGGCGTAAGCTCGGGAATCCATTATGCTCATTCCAACTACTATATCCGAAGAGTCAGGATATCTGCAACCGATCCTCTGTATAAGATGATTGCCGCACAGGGCAGCTATCCGATCTATAATGAAATCGGGCAGACAGATGAGGACTGTACGATTAAGGTGATAGAGTTTCCTGTCAAGGCTCCTGAGGGCAGGACAAAGTATGATGTCAGCGCAATTGAACAGCTGGAACTATATAAGATGTCCATGGAGAACTGGTCGGATCACAATACCTCCATTACAGTTCATGTCAGAGAGCAGGAATGGGATGAAGTAGCTCGTTGGGTATATGATAACTTTAGTTATGTAGTTGGAATTACGTTCCTTCCTCTGATGGAAGAAACCTATCCTCTGTTGCCCTATGAATGTACGACTAAGGAGGATTATGAGCAGAGACTTAAGCAGATCAAACCGATTGATTATCAGCTGCTGGCTAGATTAGATGACGACGGCGAGCATGATATCATCGATCAGGAGTGCTCCACCGGAGTATGCCCGATAAGGTAAATCCGATGTAAAGATGTTTTTCTTCCCACTTTCACCAGACAAGAATAGTAAGCTTGGATAACGCATAAGATGTGCTAAAGGGAAGCCTAAGGGGGAGACGCTGCTTGCCAGTTTATCAGGTTATTGTCAAGGAAAAAGTGATACAGCAGGATATGTATTACAAGAACCAGATTATCATGAAATATACGATCAAATACCCTCAGTTTATTTCCGCACACTTCCAGGTGTTTTTGGATAAATTGAATTCGTTTTACCGCACGAGGGCAGTTATGTACGAAAGGTCCAATATCATGAATTTGTACCAGATGGCAATGGTAGAGTATGAGTATTCCATAGCCAATAACTTTCCGGTAAGACAATTCGAGGCATATGTGGATTATCAGGTTACTTATAATCAGAACTGTGCGCTCAGTCTATATTTTGATCAATACGAATATGCGGGAGGAGCACATGGGCTTACGATCAGGTATTCTGATTCCTGGAATTTGCAGAAAAGCAAAAAGATAGAGATGATGGACTTGTACCCTCACCGGAATAATCTGAAGGAAGTTTTGGGCGGGATTATCATCGGGCAGATCGATGCAGGCTACAATCCGGAGGAAAGTGTTTTTTTTAGTGATTATGGGAAATTGGTGCAGGATACAATAAAGATTAATAATTTCTATTTGATACCGGAAGGTGTGGTAATCTATTTTCAGGAGTATGATATTGCGCCATACTCCACTGGTATTCCGACCTTTATCATACCATTCTCCGTCGGAGGACCGATTGCTCCGAAATGCTGATGGGTTATAAATTGAAAGCCCCCGGCTAGAACAAAGCAGCATTGCTTTGCTTTAGCCGGGGGCTATATCTTAGTGTTTTTTGGATCAATCTCCGCCGGGACCGCTGCGGCCCGGTGAATTATCCGGAACCTGTGCATGACTGTCCTTCATGGAGTTCTTGGAAGTATTCCTGGAAGAACTGTTTGCATCGTTTCGGGAAGAGTTCTTACTGCTGTTCTTAGAACCTCTGTTACTATTATTCTTTGCCATAACTGTCTCCTTTCCATGCTATTACCTGATAGTATTGCAGGATCGGAGGATATTATTCTTAGCTACGACTCATTCAGTCAGCTGTTGTGAAGCTACCCATCTTCACGTTCTTTATTGCACGTTCATTCATCTTCACATCATGCTTCGTCAGGATGTTTTCACCATAGTAGGTTTCAAAGGCTGTGTCCTCTGCCTCCTTGATGGCATTCTCCACCATTGTATTATAGGTATCCGGGTTATCGTTATTCACCATTTTAACGATGTAAAAACCATTTTCTGCTGTAAAGATATTGCTGATTTCTCCGTTTTCCATCGCCATCATCATCGTCTTCAGATCCTCGGGATAAGTAGTATCTCCTTTAATGAAATTATTCTCCCTATACTGCAACTCCAGCTCATCCACGGGAACCAAAGTTGACCAATCTTCTGTAGTTAATGCTTCATCATACTTTGCCTTAATCTTCTCATAAGCAGCAGTCTTCTCCTCCTCGGTCATCGCAATCTCGTTGCCGGACTCGTCCGTCTTCTGAGTAGAGATATACAGATACTCAATATCATACTGTCTGTTATCTTCATATGAGATACCTGCCTTGATCGCTTCATCATCAACATCAAGGGAATCGATGATATCTCCACGGTAACGCTGCGACAGAGTTACCTTTTCCTTTACGTTCTTAAGGTAATCACCGGTAAAGCCATTCTCATCAAGCATGTCCTGAGATAAGCCCTGTTCATAGAGCATGGTAGCGATATCGTTGTTAATCGTATTAATCTCCTCTTCAGTCAGGGAGTAGCCTGCAGCCAGAGCTTCCTTATACATGATTTCATTAAAAACTGAAATTCCTATAGCTTCCTGTTTGGCAACATCACCAAGGGTGACTTTACCGGATTCGTCATAGGGGGTGGCCCAATTAATCGACCCGAAAATCTGAGCGTAGGAATTATAACCGTTTTCCACATCATAGAAATAATAGTTCAGGTCGCTCATACGATATTTTTCATCATCAATCGTGATGATAACTCTTTCATACAGTTGGTCAAAGAGCATTGCGACAACTAGAAATACTCCTAGAATGATAGAAGGAATGAGCCAGTATTTCCGATTTACAGTTACAGCAGTCTGTTTGGACTTCTTCGGTCCTTTGATTGGTTTCTTGGATTTATTCACCTTATTGCTACCTCCATAATATTCTCTTGGTTTTTATTTTAAACTTTTCTGTATATAAGTCAATAGGCCCGGGCCAGTTCACAAAATATACAAAAATTATGAATGACGTCAGAATAGTAATTATATCAAAAAACTCCCGATAATTCAAATAGAAAAACCCTTTTGTTTTTACCCGGACGGATAAGTGCGCCCATTATCACAGGGAGACATGGACAGTGCCGCAAAACAAGCTCAATTTTCGGATGTTTTAGGCATGCGTTTATTACGTTTTGCTCCTCCCTGATAGGTTCGTCGGTCGCTCGCAAAACGAACTAGCCTGCATAAAACATACTCGAAAATTGGCTAATCGTTTTCCGGCATCTGTCCACATCCCCCTATGAATGGGCGCACTTATCCTGTCTATGGCCAACCATAAAAGCTTTTTGAACACATTTCTTGGATCACAATAGGACGGAGGGTTTCTTCCCAGGTACTTCTCATACTCAGATAAGGCTGAACTGTAATTGGTGATATGACAGATATCACCATAGATGACAGGGGTGAGAGGATTACATAATTTGTATAAGGCTATGGACAGTAAATTGAGAAATATGTTATAATGTTCGCGATAATCAAAGCGCCATGATACAAAAGATTCAAGTAAAGTTAATCCCCTCTTTCGCCGGAAGTTTACTTCCAAAGTTGCAGGTGACCTGGCTCCCACCGGAAGTTCACTTCCAGGTGGTGCCAGGTCACCTGCAACGGAGGGTATGGACACCGAGCTTTATGGAGTCCATACCCAGGGCGGAAGAGGTAAAATAAATTCCCAACATAACCTACACCTTAGTCCAACCTGCAGATTACAATTAACGTTAATATAGAATACATTTAAGATCAGGAGAATATTTATGGGACCGTATCAGGGAAAAGCAATACAAATCATGGATGAAGTGAATAAGGTTGTCATCGGAAAACGGATCATCATCGGGAAGGTGCTTACGGCGATTCTTGCCAAAGGACATATCCTTCTGGAGGATCATCCCGGAGTGGGAAAAACCACCCTTGCACTGGCTTTCTCCAGAGCAATGGCACTGGACTACCACAGGCTGCAGTTTACTCCGGATGTACTTCCCACCGATGTGGTAGGCTTTCACCTGTTGAATAAGGATGGGGACAGCTATCAATACAGGCCAGGGGCCGTGATATGCAATCTGTTTCTGGCGGACGAAATCAACCGTACATCCTCTAAAACACAGTCTGCATTACTGGAGGTTATGGAGGAAGGGAAGGTTACAGTGGACGCTGTTACCAGAGAGGTTCCAAAGCCCTTCGTAGTTATGGCAACGCAGAACCCGATTGGTTCTGTCGGCACCCAGATGCTGCCGGAATCCCAGCTGGACCGCTTTATGGTCAGACTGACGATGGGATATCCGGATATGAGGAGTGAGATCGGTATCTTAAAGGAAAGACAGAACAATAATCCTCTTGAGAAAACAGTTCAGGTGGTGGACAAGGAGGAAATTCTTATCATGCAGAATCTGGTGGAGGATGTGTTTGTTCATGACTCCATTTATGAATATATTACGCTTTTAGTCCAGCAGACGAGGGACAATCCGTTGGTTGAGCTGGGCGTCAGCCCTAGAGGCTCCCTGGCTATGATGAATATGGTTAAGGCGACCGCATTCTTAAGCGGTAGAGATTATGTTGTACCCGGAGATGTACAATATATCTTCAAGGACGTAGCAGCACACCGTATGATCCTAAAGGCAAAGGCTAGGGTGAATAATGTTACCGTGGACAACCTTCTGGATGATATCATACGCATTGTACGACCTCCTAAAATCATAGCAAAGAACGTATAAATGTCGAGACAAGAGAGGTACAGGCCGGGCAGGCTAAGGGGCTTCCGGGATAGAAGCATAAAGAGCAGGTGCGAAAATGATTCAGAACAAGGTCAGATATCTCGTTTTATTAGCAACAATCGGACTTCTATCAATTCTATATAATGAGTATTTTATGGGAATCATTTTTCTTACGGTTGCATGCCTGCCGGTATTAATGTTTGCCTTATTAAGCTATGTCTACGGAATGCTAAGAGTGGAGTTAGTTTCCCAAGTACATGTAGCAAACAAAGGCGAGATGATTCCGCTCGCTGTACAGATTCATAATCCAACGATTTTCCCGGCTTCCGGCATACAGCTCATCATAACCTACCGTAATTCCTTCTCCGGTAAGATATACAAGAAGGAATTCATGGTGTCGGCGGATTCCAGAACCAGAGCCACCGTAACCATGAACCTAATGTCGGAGTATGCGGGAAATTTAGAGATAACTTTATCTAAAATCAAAGTTTATGATTATCTTAAGCTGTTCTCCTTAAGGAGAAGGCTTAGAGGAGAGCTTAAGATAGCCATTCTGCCGGTGCTTCATGAGATTGCGGATGATGAGCTGCTAAATCGCTCCAGAATTCAGTTAGAAAGTGATTATTTCTCAACCATAAAGAGTGGGGATGATCCTTCCGAAGTATTTACGATTCGCGAATACAGGGAGGGAGACAGGCCTACTAGGATCCACTGGAAGCTCAGCATGAAGCAGGATCAGCTGATGATTAAGGAATTCAGCGAGCCGTTGAACTGCTCCATGCTGATTTTTGCCAATTTAAGTGTTGCCCTGGAGGAGGATGTCCTGATCTATATGGACGCACTAATGGAGTGTGCACTATCACTATCGTATTCCTTCCTACTGAAAGGGCAGATTCATTATTTCTCCTGGTATGACGGTAAGCATGGCTGTTGCAGGAGAGTTCGTGTTGTGAGTGAAAAAGATCTGTTTGAAGCGGTCGACGGACTTCTGCAGACAGGACCTTATTCCGGCGGAATCGATAGCATGACAGCCTATCTGGCAGAACATCCGAATGATCAGTATACGGACCTATTCTATGTCACCGGAGAGGTCGACAAACCCCAGCTTGATTCCTTGTCTTTAATCAAGGCTAATATAAGGCAGATCATCTATGTAAATGATACCGCTAAATATTCTGAAGTCCGTAACGGCAGTCTCCGGATTAGGCTTCCGATTGCTGAGGAAGTGATGAATAAAATCGGTGAATTGGGAATAGGTCTCCTTTCGGTGGATACCGGAAATGTTAGTGGGAATCTGGAAGGATTGAAGCTTGGATAGAAAGTTGGTGTGAAGTTGAGCCATAAAATAAAAGACGGAATTGTCATTGACAATACGATCTATATGATGGATGAGAAGAAGGCGGGGTTTCCTGCCTTCTTAAGATGTCTCCAGATGTTAGCGGTTTTGGCAGGCAGCTACAGTGCAATCGCGATCTTAATTGACAGTTTGTCATTACCTGTTGCAACCAACCAACTTCTGGTGGCATGGCTGGTGTCGGGCGTTCTGATTTACCTGATGTTTCTCCACCCCTCCTATGATATGGTTAAGCTTGCTGCTTCCGCAGTATTGTACCTGGCCGTAGGGAAGAAGTTCTTCGAACAGCTGAAGAACGGCTTTTATATTCTGGAGAATTCTATTCTGGATCAGGCCAGTTCGTATTACGGAACCTCGGTACTTCATTACAAGGCACATTACTCCAGCGCCGAGGAGGATGTAACCTTACTGGTCATCATGATCATCATACCAGTGATCGCATTAATTGCATATTCAGTGGTAAGGAGCAGATTGTTACCGGTATGTGATATCGTCCTGCTGCTGCCGGTAGCAGGAAGCTTTGCACTGGGAATAACGCCTTCGGAAATCAACCTACTGACCTATATCCTAAC
>JAEZHX010000215.1 GCA_023436765.1 Bacillota bacterium | reverse complement strand
CGTCTATTACTTTTTTCACCTGTTTGTAAACAGCCTCATAAGAAGGATGCTCACCGCTAAAAGCCGCAGTACTTCTTGTCCAATTGAGCGGCTCATGATTCACAGAAAAATCAAGTACACTGTTCGGGACTCCTTTATAACGCTCAGCTAGGAGCTTCCACATTGCAGCGGTCTGCTCCTGATGCTTCTCATTCGTATAAATGTCCAGATCTACCTTATATTCATTCTTCTCTGTATTCCACTCCGTTTCCCATCCCGGATAGTCCTGAATCTGAAAATCAATATGTACGTTATATTTCATTCCCCAGCTAACCAGCTGATCGAGTTTATTTAGTGCCGAAAGATCGACCATGGTAATATCACCATTAAACATTAATCGATATTCCATCATTACCCGCAGATAATTAAAACCCCACTCCGAAAACGTGCGGATATCCTCCTCTTTCCAGTCGAGACTTTCTCCTGCGGATAAACTGTAACAGCCGGGGCCACGGTATTCGGGCAACTTCTGTGGGGTTGGCTGAGGTAGTTTTTTGGCTTTTGCAATCAGATGATCCGTAATAATGTCCTTATTATAGGTGCCGGCTTGTGATAATAAAACCATACCTGTTTTGGCAGGCTCGGACTCCACAAATCTGATCACCGCAAGCAGAGCTTCCTGATAGCTAAGCTTATCATCTGGACGCATGGAATTCTTAGCTTCGTCGTAATCAAAAAGCGTCTTACCACTGACCAGAGATTTCCTGCCCATGGAATAGAAATAGGCTGCTGCGTCAAACTGAAAGTCGGAACCCCCAACTTTTATTTGCTCTAATCCGTTAAAAAATTTATTATCTAAAATACAATCGTCCCAAGGCTCTCCTATCTTATTATGGATACTGATCCAGTCGCTGTTCCAATCCAGATACTCACCGCCAATGGTCTGTGCCGCTTTAAGAACTGCTATCATTCCGTTGTAACGTGTTATTGTCCTGCTGGATTTTCTTGCTTCGGGCAGCTTTGTTTTCCAGCTCTTGAGCTTTGAGGGATCAACTATCTCCACAGCACGGTCGAGCATTTTAAATAATTGCTGGTAGGTGATGGACTGTTCTTTCGCAGGGAGCTTGCCGATGCCCTGCTTCTCTGCCCGGGCAAGCTCTTCCGGGATATATTGCTTACTCTCATCATACCACAAATCGGTCCAGATATATGCAGCCTCTAGCACTTTATCGTGTGTATAGGAAAAATTCATTGCTTTGGCAATATCATGGATTTTAATGTACTTTTCGTTATTCATCATAACGGATGCTACAATTACGGTTTTGCGGTCAAGCATTTTGCTATCAAACGGTTTGCTGCTGCCGCTCAACACCTGCTCTATCTCCTGTGACTTAAAATAGTATTCTCCGCTGATCAGATAACCCTCAATTTCGTTCACCCTACCGTCTACTACGACACGCGGCTTAACAGAAGCTGCTTTTACAACCTTCAGTGTCAGTATAACCGGCTTCGTATAGCCTTTGACCGTTCCCTTATATTCATAGGTTCCCGCTTTTGTTGTTTTAGCTTTTTCCGGCTTCCACGTAACCGAAATTTTCTGTATTTTATTATTACTCATTGTGGCATCAACCGTTGTAGGTAAGGAGTAGCTCTGATTGACACATACAGTTGCATTGATATTCTTTACTGCACTGATTTTTACAGCTGCTGCATAGATACTACCGGGATATATAAGAGAAGTTAAGCAAGAAATTATAAGGATAATTGCTTTTAATTTATTTATACTCTTCATTTGTACACGTCCCCTCATTAGACTTATTATATTCATATTACAACACTGAAGAGTAAAATTGTCAATTATTTTACTAAATTTATCCACTTATCAACTGCTGACTTCACCATAAATACCATTAAGCTCACACAAGTGTGAGCTTAATGGTATTACCCGGCAGCCATTTCTATAGCTACCTTTCTTTTATGGTTGTACTGAAAGCGAAAGACTATTTCTTCATAACCGGAATCCAAATCTCTCCGAAGACATTTTCATGGCTGGCTAGCCCATAGTACATCTCGAATTGTACACCCTTCACTAATTCATATCCAGAGGTGGGAAACCACTCGGTCCAGATTCGTCTCCACATGTCCTGCATTTCATAGTTGGGTACATCAAAGACAGCCCATGTGGCCGCAGGAACATCAAGTACCGTAAATTTATCCGGTAAAGTAAGTCCTTTGGGTAAGAACTGGCAAAGCATGTACTTAAATGTGTTTTCTGAATGGTCGTACAACGCTGAGATTGTGTGATTATCATTGAAACGTCCTAAAAGTTCGTTGATCTCGTCCGGTACTGAGTCTTCATCACACTGTCTGAAAAACTGCGGAACCTGCTCAAACGCAGCCTCCTGATTTGTACTAATGTCCGTGTAAACGCCGAAGACACGAAAAGCCTCCCGCTGTGTAATGCGATATTTCATCTCTACATCTCCTTTAATTGTTATAGAGAAGGTCATCTTCGGATAGGCTTTAAGCGAAACTCCGATAGCGCGCGCTGATACCGGCATGACACCATGTAGCTTTTTGAACGCCCGGCTGAATGCTTCCGGCGACTCGTATCCGTATTTCAATGCCGCATCGATCACTTTACAATTTCCATCTTGCAACTCAAAAGCCGCTAATGTCAACCTTCTGCGCCGGATATATTCCGACAACGGTACTCCCGTAATGTATGAAAACATCCGCTGGAAATGATAGGTCGAACAACAGGCGATTTGTGCGGTGCGATCATAGGAGATTTCTTCTGTCAGATGCGTTTCGATGTATTCTATTGCCGCGTTCATATGATCAAGCCAATCCATTTGATCCCCTCCCTTCAGGAGTAATACTATCACAATAAAGATATGATAACCTTGCATTTCATGCACGAATATATCATACATCAAATTACAGTCGTTGCATACTGATTTTCTTCTGATCAGTAAAAGTCTAGCAAGTTAAAGAGTTTACCTTCCGTTAACAATTCTCTAAATTTAACATAATATAATGTATAAGAGATGATAGGATGTTATATATGGAGGATTTTTCGATTTCAAGCCAGAGTAATAGATGTCAATGTAATGATGGCATTATCAGAACAAGAGATTCCATAATTGAAGAAATATATATAAATAGAAATACGGGCTTTGTTACAATATCCTATGGTGTTATGGGTGATTTTAATATTACTCATATGGAGCTTGTAACCCTGGTCGTAGATAATAATACAATAATCCGGGATCGTAACGGACGCAATTTGAGACTATCCGATTTAAGAGAAGGCATGGTTGTTGATACTGAATTTTCTTCTGCCATGACATTTAGTATACCGCCTCAAGCCAGAGCCTATAGAATAATAGTGGTTAGAAGGTGAGGTCAGTGGGTAGGAGTAGAGCATGATGCTATTCAAACGAGAGTGTAAATTATTTTGTGTAAACCCCTTGGATTAAGTAAAATATCAGGGTTTGCAGTGACTTATTAAATTAACTGTATAATTGCACATGATTAGGAAGCTGTCAACCGAAAGTTGGCAGCTTC
>JAEZHX010000195.1 GCA_023436765.1 Bacillota bacterium | reverse complement strand
TGTCGGGTTATTATCCCTTCGCCAAAAGTGATAAACTGATTACGGTAACCCTGCCAAAGAAATTTGATCACCTACAGTTGAGTTACAGCGGATATAGTTTTGAGTGGAGCGGTATCAATGTAATCCTACCAAAGGAATATGCAGTCAAACGCTGGTGGTTCATGTCCGAATATGACGCATCACTAAGCGGTATGGAGCGAGCTGTACCTCAGCTAAAATCGACTTCAACGGTTATGCTTTCTCCGAACAGCTATGACAGTGGTCGTATCATCACAATTAACAGCGACATAACATATCATTCGTCAGATATTGTTGCACAATCCAATCTTCAGACCATTCAGAAATGGGCGAAGGCTATGAAAGAGTTTTCTCCTAATATGATCGTTCGGATCGAGAATGCCACCTTTAATATCGGTTGTGTCCATTCCTCTGCCCTTGCATACTATAAGGACTTAATTTCAACCTTGGACGACTATAACTTCGGATGGTATAGCAACGATTATGACCTAATGATCAACGGGGGAAACTATGAACAATACATAGCTGTACCATATAAGTCTTACAATATAGATGTGGAGCTGCTGCAATTATTCCAAAAATATCAGTAACCATTCAGGATATTTAAATACTTTCATTTCAAGAGAAAAGATACAATACCTGCTTAAAGTATTGTATCTTTTTCTATGTGATCCAATTAAATGCTACGAACCTATGTTGTCATAATACCCCAATGACCAAGATTAGTGACTACTGGTTGCTCTTAATAAATTCTGTTATTACCTTCACTGCTTCCTCCTGCTGTTCTGCTCTTGTGATAGTAGCAATGCCATCTCCACTCTGTTCTCCATAGTTTCCAAAGTAAGCATGATTGCCACCCTCAATAATATATTGGTTCTTTACATTTTGAAGCTTAGTAATATCAAGAATGCTATCCTCGCTACCGTATAATGCAAGAATAGGCTTCGGTATCTCATCAGTAGGGTAAGCTGCCAATAAAATAAGGCCATTTACTCTTTCGCTGTTTTTACTTGCATAGCTGCTGGCCATGGCGCCTCCTAAGGAATGACCACCGATATACCAATGATTTATTTCAGGTAATTTCTCAAATATCTTTTCTGCTGCATTCATTTGAAATACTGCAAGGTTAAACGGCATTTTCACGAGAACACCTGTGAAACCCTTTTCTGCAAGCTTTATCAGCAGCGGCGTATAGGCAGTATGTTCTACCTTCCCACCGGGATAAAAAATAAAAGCGGTACTTAAATCATTGTTTTTCTCAGGATAAAAGAAGGTCAGGTTCTTTTCACTTATCATACTTACCGTGGTAGATGCTTTTGCTGTTTCTATATCCGAGTTGTCAGCCTTGTAATAATCTAAGGTATAGATATAAAAGCCTGTAAACAGTAATACGACCAATATGACTGCAATTAGTAATCCTTTAACACTCTTCTTCATTTTTTCATATTCCACCTCATATACCCATTAGTAAAGGTACTGCATCTCAATCGTCATCAATAATTGTACAATATTTTTTAACTTTTACAGTGACTCCATCCTTATCGGTATCATAAATTTTTCTGTATTATCAATGGTTGTTCTATCAATATAGGGAGCACCACCTTGTGATTTCTGTTTTGTGGAGGAGGTTCGAGTCCTCTTATTCCACCCGTTCCCTGACCTTCCTCCTTGCATAGAAGAAGCTGAACACCTGGCCAATCCCCGCCAGTGCCCAGGTAATAGGATAGCAGGCATAAAGCATGAGGACCGTGGGGAACCAAGCGAAAAAGGTAGCCAGCCATACGATACGCATTAGGCAGGCTCCAACCAAGGTACAGATCATCGGCAGGATGGAGAAGCCCATACCACGGGTCAAACCCGGATATACATTCATGATGCCACAGGTAAAATATGCAAACATCAGGACATTAATCCGGATGACGCCAAGCCTTATTACCTCCGGATCCGAGGTAAATATGGATAACAAGGGCCTGCTGAATAACATGGTCAGTCCACCCAGAACAATCCACGTAACAATGATCAATATTGTACAGATCTTTGCTATCTGATCTATCCTGACATATTTTTTTGCTCCCATATTCTGTCCGGTAAAGGTTATGGCCGCATTGTAATAGGCATTCATGGGAGTGGCGACAAATCCCTCTATATTTCCTGCCGCAGAGCCGGCTGCCACCATGGGAGAACCGAAGGAATTGACGGCTGATTGAATCAATACATTGGATATAGAGAACAGTAGCCCCTGCAATCCGGCAGGCAGACCAATCTGTACAATCAGCTTCAGTTTTTCACTGTCAATGTAAAGTTTCTTAAGAGTCAGACGAATGGATTCCTCCTTATTACGGACAAGGCACAAAAGCACCAATACCATCGATAGATACTGAGATATAACGGTTGCCCAGGCTACACCATCCACACTCATATGCAGTACTATGACAAAAAACAGGTTCAAGATTACATTTACAATACCCGCTGCCAACAAATAGTACATAGGCCGACGACTGTCACCGACAGCACGCAGTATCGCAGCGCCAAAGTTGTATATCATACTGGCCGGAAGACCTAAGAAATAAATCCTCATATAAAGCGCAGATAAGTCAATGATGTCCTTAGGAGTACCTGTCATAAGTAATAGCGGGTTGCATAATAAAAGACCTAACACCATCACAAGGATACCAGCAATGATACTTATGACTATTGACGTATGTGCAGCTCTACTGGCTCCATCCCGCCGTCCTGCACCGTAATTCTGGGCTACTATGACACTGGTTCCCGCCGATAACCCCATGAATAAATTTACAATCAGGTTAATGATTGCACTGGTTGCACCAACTGCTGCCAATGCCTCCTTACTGGAGAATTTTCCGACAACCACCATATCTGCCGCATTAAACATCAGCTGAAGAATATTCATCGCCATGATAGGCAGGGCAAAGAGAACCATTTTGCCAAATAAAGGACCGTTACACATGTCCTTATCCTTATTTTTAAGTATCATTTCATCGCTTCCTTTGCTTTATGTCGTTTTTTATCAAAAATAATAAACAAATTAACTTTACCATAATCCAGCGATGATTTCTACCTATTTACGAAAACAATTTCTTAGATTTCAATAAGAGAGAATGGTACGCTGGTGGTGATAATCCTTAATCAGTACTAGCTTTTATCATCCATATGTGAAATAATAATAGCATCGATTAATAAGGAGGTTTATGAATGAGAGCGTATGAAAGACTAATCAAATATGCCGAATTTGCAACTGCCTCGGATGAACTGAGCATTACACACCCCAGCACCTCCGAGCAGCTGGTACTTGGTAATGCTCTGGTTGAAGAGATGAAAAGCCTTGGTATTGCAGATGCAGCCTTGGATGAGAATGGATATGTATTCGGAACGATAGAGGCTAACATAGAGAATTGGTCCGGTTCCGTGCTTGGCTTTATTGCTCATATGGATGTTGTTAGCTCTGTACCGTGTGCTGATATTAAGACGAGAATTATCGAGAACTATGATGGGTCGCTAATAGTTCTGAATGAAGAACATAACGTGAAGATTAATCCGGAAGAATTCGATTTTATGAAGAATTATATCGGAAAGGATTTATTGGTTACCGACGGAACTACACTTTTGGGTGCGGATGATAAGGCCGGTATTGCTGAGATTCTTACGATGGCGGAAACCCTATACCATCACCCGGAGATAAAGCATGGAACAATCAAAATCGGCTTTACTCCTGATGAGGAGATTGGTAAGGGTGCAGATCTATTTGATGTAAAACGCTTTGGTGCGGATTTTGCTTATACCGTGGATGGTGCTGCCTATCATGAAGTGGAGTATGAGACCTTTAATGCGGCTTCCGCAGATATCTTGCTTCAAGGGTTCAGCATTCATACCGGAGATGCTAAGGATAAGCTTGTGAATGCCTCTCTGCTTGCGATGGAATTCAATGCCCTCTTACCCGAGAAGGAACGACCTGAATATACGACAGCCTACGAAGGCTTTTATCATCTGGACCGCCTGGAGGGTATCGTAGATACTGCGAAAATGCATTACCTCCTGCGTGATCATGATCTTAATAAGCTTAATGAAAGGAAAGCGGTTATACATTCTGCTGCTGCCAGATTAAATGAAAAATACGGACAGGGTACCGTCCGCGTAGAGATCAAGGACACTTATTACAATATGGCTGAAAAGATCAAACCCCACTGGCATCTGATTGAGTCCGCCTATGAGGCAATCCGGGAAATGGGTGGAACGCCGATCAGCCGACCGGTCCGTGGTGGTACCGACGGCTCAAGATTATCCTTTATGGGTCTGCCTTGTCCTAACCTTGGAACAGGAAGCCATAACCATCATGGCAAGACAGAATTTGCTTGTATTCAGGCGATGGATCAATGCGTCGGGCTTCTGGTCAAGCTGGCAGAAAAGTATGCTGATCAATAATATTTGATATCACGAATTGCTATATAGAAGCTTTCCACAAGAAACGAGATACAATACCCTGCTTAAGGTATTGTATCTCGTTTATATAGTGCTGTGCAGCATTTGCATCCTTATGATCTATGGCCAGGAAGTATTCCTCGATAATCTGTTCAGACTAGATTCACATACTAACAGGATCTTCCTGATATTTATTAATAGCTTATACTTTCAAGTTTGCATGTTTATTATCTTTTGGAATTCTCTTTGATTCTACCCTTACGATATGCTTCGATTAACTTTTCCAAATCACGAATGGAGGATTTGAGTTCACTTCCAATGTCAGTATCTCCTACATGTTTTCGTAACACTTCATTTTCCACTACCATCTTCGTGGATACAATATCTTTTTCTTCCTGTATAGCCTTCTCCGTACTTTCAAACGGGTTATGAGATACCAGTGACAATCCATAGGAATTGTTGATTAACGTATACCCGGCTATACCGGTCTTTGCTTGATATGCTCTGGAAAAGCCCCCATCAATTACGAGCAGCTTCCCAGACGCTTTAATCGGACTTTCTCCCTTTTTTGTTATCACCGGAACATGGCCGTTTATGATATGTGATTTTGCAGGATTCAAGCCAAATTCATCTAAGATCCTATAGCAAACATTTTCATCATTTATTTTCTCAAAGTAAGTATTCATATTTTCTATATGAGGTATTTTATCTTCAATAAAATACCTCTCAAAGGTTGCCATTTTATCTTTCCCAAACAACGGTGATAACGGTCCCGTCCATAAATACCACATCATATCCGAAGCATATTTTTGCTGTTCTATATTGCTCGTATTTAAATATCCCTCTCTAACCAGTGAATCAAAACGATCCAGCAGTGCTTTTCCTCCGTAGCAGAGCCCATCATTTTCAAACTTCAATTCAGCAAAGCTTGCATCCTCATTCAGAGGAATGCATCCATGATAAAGTAAATTTGAATTAAAGGTCAAATACATACTGCCCTTCTTAACAAGAAAGTCCATATGAGTTTGTAATTTTTCGCTTCTTTTAAAGGAATCTTTCAGCTTTTCCAAAACTTCTATTTCTTCCGGAATTAGCTCATACGGATTTTCCGGATCAATTGTAGGGAAATAACCGTTTCGTAGCGGATAAGTGCTTCCTTCCACAGTAATTGTATGATTAGGATAGTCGATCCTATGAAGCAGAAGGCGGTCATTCATATGAAACTCCGGGTGGGTTTGAATCAGTAATCCTTCCAGCTTGAATTGTATCATTGTGATAGCTTTATGCATCTGTGATATGATTCGCATTTCATTTTCAGATAAATTGTTATTCTGTGACTTGGGCCTAAAATCTTCACATTCTTCGGCCTTATAATATTCCATCGCAAAGGTTGCTAAAGGAAGTAAATTAATGCCATAACCATCTTCTAATGTAGATAGATTGGAATAACAGGCACAAATACGGATCACTGTAGCAATACATGCCTCATGTCCCAGTGCCGCTGCCATCCACAGAATATCATGGTTGCCCCATTGGATATCAACCGAGTGATAATGCAGTAATGTATCCATCACTTTTTCTGCCGCAGGTCCACGGTCGTAGATATCTCCGATAATATGCAAACGGTCGATTGCCATTCGTTGAATTAAATTCGAAATTGCAATGATAAAATCATCGGCTTTATCTATGTTGATAATCGTGTTAATGATTTCATTGTAGTACTCTTCCTTATCCACCGCTCCTGCCTGCTCATGAAGAAGTTCTTCTATAATATAAGCAAATTCTTTGGGCAGCATTTTTCTAACTTTTGATCGTGTATACTTAGAAGAGGTATATTTACAAATCTCTATTAAACGATATAATGTAATCCGATACCAATTATTAAGATTTTTTTCGTCTTTATGAATTAACTCCAGCTTTTGGTTAGGATAATAAACAAGCGTCGCTAACGAATTAATGTCTTTTTGCTCAAGTGTCCTCCCATACAAATCCGTTATCTTTCTTTTAATAACTCCGGAAGCATTTCTAAGGACATGGCTAAACGCCTCATCCTCCCCATGGATATCAGAAAGAAAATGCTCAGTTCCCTTTGGTAGGTTCAGAATAGCCTGTAAATTGATTACTTCTGTACAAGCATCATCAATTGTTGGATATTGCTTTGATAATAGTAATAGATATCTTAAATCCGTCTCATTATTCATGTCATCCATCCTTTTGCAGCTGTATATAATGTCTCCCATTAAATATGAGATTCTTAATATTTATGAAAAGCATAATAAAATTATATTTTTCGGTATCTTAATGTTTTCATTGCCCTTGTCATACCAATGGTATATACCAAAAGTATCTTGTATTATCATAGCTGAAAAGGACCTTGATTTCAAGTTTATTCATGCATAAATTGGGCAATGAAGTCTAGCGTCTGGGACTATCTAATATTATTACATTTGATCTATTAATTCTTAAATTTGTTACTTCCGAGAAACATGAATTTCCCATGGTTCGATTCCCGCGTTATCCGCATAACAATATAGAGGGTTATGGCACCGGTTTGATGGTGACATAGCCCTCTGGTTTGTTATGTAATTGTAGAAGTGAGTCGGCGTTATCCGCATAGTAAAAGAATTAGTGGCATAATTTCATGCCACTGCTACCCTTTAGCTCAAGCTTAACCACACTTCCATCGCTTCTTCCAGTTCTTTGCTTAAGGTCTCTTTCTGTTCAAATAACCTGTTTAGCTCTTCATAATCCGTCCCTGCGGCAGCCATCAGCAGTTCTATCTCGCTCAAGGTATTTTCAATATTTCTAATTCTGTTCTCTAATTTTGCTGCTTCTGCTTCTTTCTTGTCACCCTGGGGCGTCGCCCGCTTTCTGTCATTCTTGGACTTGTTATGCTGCTGCTCGGGCTTAGCCTTACAAGCCTCTTCTACCTGCTCACTCTGTACTTCCTTGATACTCTTATAATAGTCATAATTGCCAAGATAGCTGTGAAAGGTCCCCTGCTCAATCGCTATCACTCTGTCACTCATTTTATTAATGAAATATCTGTCATGGGAGATAAAAAAGATTGTACCCTTAAACCCTGCCAATGCCTCCTCCATACTTTCAATAGATTTCGTATCAAGATGGTTCGTCGGCTCATCCAGTATCAACAGATTAATCTCATTGAATAATAGCTTACTTAGCTTTAGGCGAAGTCTCTCTCCCCCAGAGAGAAGCTTAATTTTCTTAAAAACATTACCTCCATAAAACATGAATCTGGCAAGATACTCTCTGGCCTTTCCCTCAAGTATAAATAGGTCCTCTCGGAAATAATCAAGCACTGTAAGCTCTTCATTTGGAAACGTTACTGTCTGCGGCAGATAAGCCGTTAAAGCATGTGCCCCTAACAGTACTGTACCGGAATCCGGCAGCTCCTCCCCCAACAGCATTTTTAGAAATGTAGTCTTACCACAACCGTTAGGACCTATTAACGCCACTCTCTCCCCATAATAGACTTCCATTTCAGCATCATGGAAAAGGGACTTTCGGGCAAAGCTTTTTGATAACCTGCTAGCCTTAATGGTTATCTTGCCGGATCGCTCTGTCTGTTGAAAGGCCAGCTTCATATTCTGCTTCATGGAGGGCTTATCAACCTTCTCCAGTTTATCCAGTTTAATCTGAATACTTGCCGCTCTTTTGAAGAACTTGTTATTATCAGCCTTCATTGCCCAGTCTCTTAGCTGCTTGACCGACTGTTCCATTTCATTTATCTTCTTATTCTGTTCCTTATAGTTCTCATATTGTATCCTGACCTTATTCTCCTTCTGAATCATATAATCAGAATAGTTTCCGATATAAGTATCACTTACCTTGTCTTCTATTTCAATTATTTTAGTTACAACATGATCAAGAAAATATCTGTCGTGCGATACCACAATAACAATCCCTTTATAGCTCTTAAGATATTCCTCCAGCCATTCCACCGACTCCATATCCAGATGGTTTGTAGGTTCATCCAATAGCAAAATCTCAGGCATGTCAATCAGGATCTTACCAAGTGTAACCACGGTTTTCTCGCCGCCACTTAAGTGATTAAATTCCTGAGCCAGGAATTTCTCATCAAAATGCAAGCCCTTACAGACTCTGTTTAGCTTTTCCCCGATATGATATCCTTCCTTTAGTTCAAATGCTTGAATTAACTCACCATATCTCTTCAAGGCTCTTTCTAAATCAAACCCCTCCAAATGCTGCAGCTGCTCCTCAAGCTCATGAATGTCATTTTCCAGCCGATACACCTCATCATACGC
>JAEZHX010000187.1 GCA_023436765.1 Bacillota bacterium | reverse complement strand
AGACACTGCTGTTCTCAGCGACAGTACCGCCTTCCATAGACGAGATGTCCAGGTCCATCCTAAATCATCCGCAGAAGATCGCGGTGACCCCGGTATCCTCCACAGTAGATACCATACAGCAATACCTCTATTATGTTGATAAAGAGAACAAGAAGGACTTGCTGATCCATCTTCTAAAGGACAAAACAATTGCCTCGGTACTGATATTTACCCGAACCAAACATGGAGCCGATAAAATAGTTCGCATCCTTGGGAAGGCGAATGTCAATGCAAAGGCAATCCACGGGGATAAATCACAGGGTGCCAGGCAGCTGGCCTTGAATGATTTTAAAGAGAGGAAGCTCCGGGTATTGATTGCAACCGATATAGCAGCCAGAGGGATAGATATCGATGAATTATCCCATGTCATTAATTATGATCTGCCGAATATCCCAGAAACCTATGTTCATCGGATCGGAAGAACAGGCCGGGCAGGCTTGGGGGGAACAGCAATATCCTTCTGTGATTTTGATGAGAAGGCTCTGCTTGCTGATATAGAAAAACTGATAGGAAAATCAATCCCTGAGGTGAAGGATCACCCCTATCCGCTCCTAAAGAATTATCCGGCAGAGAAAACAACTCAGCCAAGAAGAGCTCCGGAACCAAAGGAAGCAGGCGGTAAGAAAGCTGTATCACAGGGCTCTGTACAGCAAGCGGTAACTCAAAAATCAATAAAGAAAAATGGACCAACGCAGAAGACACCGGTGCAGAAGGGATCAGCGCAGAAGACAACAGCAACAATTGCATCAACACAGAAGACACCAGTGCAGAAGACACCAATGCAGAAGGCACCAACACAGAAGAAACCAATGCAGAGGACCCCAATGAATATGACACCAGAGCAAGGTAACTCAGCCTCCAATGTCATAAATCAAACGAGAGCAGTAACAAAAGGTATGGAACCGGAGCCTTCCACACAGGTGATACAAGCGAAGGATCCTAGCCAGAAGCCTTCAAAATCCGGGAAAAGATTCTTCTGGAGATCGAAGAAGAAGTAGGTATGAATAGGTGGCTGCCCTCACAAGTTGTTCCCGCTGTCACTATTGACAATTATTTGGAGCACCGCATATAATTGAAATATGAGTTTTCGGAGGGTTTGGTACAGCAGTATTACAAACGAATGGGAGGTGGCGGCAATGGAAAAGGATGAAGCCCTCTTCGCCGCCTATCTCGGCGGCGAGGGGAATGCGCTATGCATTCTCATGGAGCGGCATGGCAATGCTTTGATGCTTTATATCAACGGATACATACATGACATTCACGAGGCTGAAGATTTGATGATCGAAGCCTTTTCTCGCATGGTGGCTGCGAAGCCTCGGCTTGTCGAAAATGGTTTTAAGGCATATCTGTATAAAACGGCCCGAAACCTTGCTCTGCGCTACGCGAACAATCGCAGACGCCATTCCTGTTTTAGCCTTGAAGCTTTAAAGGACGAGCCGGAAAGCGGGCTGCTGGTGGAAGCGGTTGTGCAGACCGAGGAACAAGGTCGCATCCTGCGTAAGTGCATGGAGCAGCTTAGCCTCCATTACCGCGAGGCGTTGTACTTGCTGTATTTCGAGAATATGAGCTATGCACAGGCGGCGCAGGTAATGGGAAAAACAAAAAAACAAATAGATCATATGCTGGAGCGCGGTAAGAAAGCCCTGCGCCCGCTATTGGAACAGGAGGGGATTACCGATGCGCAGTAATGATGAGCGGGTCGCCGCCGTGGAAAAGCGCGTGAAGGAGTGGGAACGTCAGAAGAAACAGCGCCTAAGCCGCTATATCGGTCTGTCCGCTGCCGCCGCCTGTTTACTTATCGTTATAGGAATAGGGGTGGCAATGCCCGGTATTATGGCAGGACTTACCGAGGGGGACTACACGAGTACCGGCATGATGGCAAGCATTTTCTATGAGGGCAGCACCCTCGGCTATGTGTTAATTGGCCTTATGGCCTTTATACTCGGCGCGTGCCTGACCGTTCTTTGCTTCCTTCTGCACTGCAGGGATAAGCGGGTTATGGAGGGTGGCGACGATGCTTCACATAATTGACAATGGCATACAGCTTACGGTCATGACTGGCTGTGGCATCTACACCGCTGTGCTTTTCATCCGGAGTAAAAATCAAGCATGGTTTCTGCTCACCTGCTATTATGGAGCGTTCACCCTCGGGCTGATTTATTGGTTTTTATTCCTTGTATTTCGTTCGATGACGCCGCAGATTTCTTCTATATCGGATTTGAACTGGCTTGCAAGCCTACTATTTCTACTGATGCTGCAAAAGACCATACAGCTACCGGGGGAAGGAGCATACCGACCCCTTTGGCTGTGGACTATCCCTGTCTTTTGTGGGGTCATGTGCCTTTATTTCTTCAGGTGGGGCGACTATTTCGTGAATGTTCTATGGGCTGTCCTGATGGGGGCATGTGGATATATTGCTCTGCGAGGGCTGCTGTTTGCCCACCATCAAACCGGTGCGGGGCGTAATCACCAATATTTTCATATATCGGTTTTGGCATTTATCCTAGTGGAGTATTGCCTTTGGATAGCTTCCTGCATTTGGGACCACATAACACTTTCAAATCCTTATTTTTGGTTTGATTTCCTGTTGAGCGCCGTGCTTTTCACCTTTTTACCGACGCTGAAAAAGGCGGTGGCAGAATGATTTATATTGAAAACGTATTTATCTGCATCGCCGCACCCCTGTTGATTGCCATGCTGTGTGCGGGAAAGCGCAACCGCCCGCCCTTTGCATTCCTGCTTGTGGGAATGGGTATATGCCTTTTGTCTGCCTATATCAACACCTTTATTGCAAGGCTTTATGATGCGGACATTGTGGACGCCACGGTGGAGCTTGCTCCAATGATTGAGGAAACAATGAAGCTTTTGCCTCTGCTCTTCTTCCTGCTGGTATTTGAACCGACGAGACGGGAGGCACAAAGCGCCATCCTCTTTGTGGCGACGGGTTTCGCTACCTTTGAAAATGCCTGTTATATCCTCAAAAACGACACGTCGCAGCTTTGGCTTTTACTCATGCGGGGCTTCGGCACCGGCGCTATGCATATTGTCTGCGGGGCCATCGTGGGCTACGGGCTTCTATATGTGTGGAAGCATCCGTGGCTGAAAGCAGCGGGAACCCTTGGCCTATTGTGTGTAGCCATTACCTTTCACGCTATTTACAATCTGCTTTTGAGCGTAGGGGGCGTTGTCAGAATGGTGGGTCTGCTCATTCCTGCCCTCACCGTTATCTTGGGCGTTGGAATTACAAAGCTGCTACGGTCAAAGCGATCGAATTAAGCGATAAACAATAACCTCAGAGCTGCCGAAGGGCAGCTCTTTTTATCGTCAATTATTATTTCCGGGAGATAAATTGTCAAAGTAACATCAGCTTTCGGGGAATAGTGACTGGAGGTTACTTTGGGAATTTAGTAGTGTCAAAAATATTAGAAAATTTTACATTTTAGTGGGGAATTTTAGCGTTTTATGTATTAATATAAGTAGAAAGAATTTTAGGCAGCTTTCGGAAAGGTTGGCTTATTCATGTACGATACAGAGATACGAGTGGTAATGGTTGAGCACCGTGTGGTCAAGCTACACAGGAAACAGGAAAACCGCCTGACAGCAATGCTGTCCGCGTTGTGTTTGGCACTGTCAGGTAGTCTTGCGGGAGCGGTCAGCGTTTTCGTCGTCCGGGGGCAAGGTCGTGTGCCTGAGCTGTACGGCACAACAATGCTATTGGAGGACGTGGGGGGCTATGTGCTAGTGGGTGTAATTGCCTTTATCGCAGCGGTCGTTATTACGGTGCTGTGCATCCGCTATCGGGAAAAGGAAAAGAAAAGCTGTGATAAGAAGGAGGAGGATAACAAATGAAAACAATACATAAGCGGATGGGGAGCCTACTGCTGGCAGCGGCGATGGTAATCACATTCATGCCGGCGACAGCGTGGGCCCAGGAGCCGGTGCAGGACAGTGGAATACCTTCCGTTCCCGCTATCGGGGATAGCCATGTAACGGGCAGCGATGCCACTTCAAACGGTTCAGTGAATACGCTTTCTATCAGCGTAAGTGAAGTGACAGACAGCAGTGCAACCCTGAGCTATACCGGCAGCACAGACGGCACCGTGTATTATCTGGTACAGCAATCGGAGGAGGGAACGCCGAACGAGGCTACCATCCTGGCAGGGAAAACGGTAACAGTGGTATCAGGCGCTGCGGTGTCTGCCAATGTGACAGAGCTGATGGCAGAATCCGAATACACAGCCTACGCTTTGCTGGAAAGCCGTGATGGGAGCCGCTCGACAGTGGCTTCTGCGCAGTTTGCCACTGAGGTGGCATCAGCTCCCACGCTGCGGAGTGTGGCTTTTGCGGCTCCTGCTGGAACGCCCTATGTGGATGAGAAGGGAGATGAATATATCCAACCCGCCACAGAGCTTACCAGCACAACCACAACCCTGACCGACGGCTGGTATGTGGTGAACGGCGATGTGACGTATACCTATCTTCATATTGAAGGAAACGTAAGCTTGATTCTGGCTGACAGTGGTACGCTTACCGTTAAGGGTGAAGGAATTACTTTAGCCTACGGCAGCTTGACTATTTACGGACAGACCAAAGGAACCGGACAGCTAAATACGGAAGGCACCAGTGGTAATGCAGGTATTTTTTGTCTTGGTGACGTCACCATTAATGGAGGTGTTATTACAGCTAAGAGTGATATCAGCGCAGGTATTGGTATCCGTTTTAGGCAAACTTTTCTTCGTCATATCTCTATTACCATCAACCGGGGAACGGTTACAGCAATGAGTGTCTATGGTGCGGGGATTGGCGATGGTGGTGAACTCGATTATAACGATATGTCTATCATCATTAATGGAGGGACGGTCATAGCTACGAGTGTCTATGGTGCGGGGATCGGCGGGGGCTATCACACCAGAAGTAAAACCAGCATCAGCATTAATGGTGGAACAGTGGATGCCTCCAGTGTCAGCGGTGCGGGGATCGGCAGAGGAGCCAATAGTATTGATAGCATCATCACCACAGTGACTGTCACCGGGGGACAAATTACAGCAGAAAGCAACAGTGGTCCGGGCATCGGAGGGGACTATGTCACCATAGCTATCACAGGCGGTGATGTGACCGCATCCAGCTTTTCCTCAGCCACAGATACTGAGAAGCCAACCATTCAAAGCGTTTTCCCGGATGGTACGGATATTTCCATTAGTGGAAATATAGTCATTACCTTCAATGATGAGATGATGCCGTCCGCCGG
>JAEZHX010000149.1 GCA_023436765.1 Bacillota bacterium | reverse complement strand
CTCTGACAGGAGCGAACGGAATCGGAAAGACCACACTCTTGAAGAGTATTCTTGGCTTAATCCCCCCGGTGAGCGGCAAGGTTATTCTGGGAGATTATCTAAGTATCGGTTACTTTGAGCAAGAGATAGCTCCGGGAAATACCACCACCTGTATCGAAGAGATCTGGAAGGAGTTCCCCGGTTTTACCCAATATGAGGTCCGTTCCTCCCTGGCAAAATGCGGTCTGACCACAAAGCATATTGAAAGCCAGGTCAGGGTTCTAAGCGGTGGTGAACAGGCCAAGGTAAGACTATGCAAGCTGATCAACCGTGAAACCAACATCCTGCTGCTCGACGAGCCGACGAATCATCTGGATGTGGATGCGAAGGCAGAGCTGAAGCGGGCGCTGAAGGCGTACAAGGGCAGTGTACTGATCATCTGCCATGAGCCCGATTTCTACGAGGGTCTTGTTACTCAGGTGTGGGACTGTTCCAAATGGACGACCAAGAAATAGCCTGACATCAAAATTACTAAAATAGGATATATAATAGGGATACGATTAGCCATAAACCATACCGAGGGGTATGAGGCACTTCGTATCCCTGATTTTATATGTCTTGATCATCGCATTACTTATCTAAGATTCTATCAGTCTATTCCAAGTTTAGATAACCTGGATGAACTGATAAATACCGCAAAACATAAGTAAACCACCATCGGCAGGAAGGCAAGAATATCCCACTCGGAAGCAGTCATCAGCTTCAGACCCCAGGTAGCCGGGAACAGGTAGCCCACCTTCTGTAAGACCACCGGCAGCAGATCCACGGGAAACATGATGCCGGACAGCATCAATGACGGCAGGAACAGGATCTGTGAAACCATGGTCAGCTTGGAGGTATTCTTAACGAGGAGACCCAGCACTGTCCCTATGGATAGGCACACCAGCAGGAAGACAGCCAGGGATATAAAATACATCCCCGGATTCTCCGGCAGAATCGCATCAAATAAGAGCGGAGCAACCAGGTAAATGATGATACTTGTGAGAAACAGGTGAACGAAGGCCGAGATAAGGTTCTCCACAGCCCCTGTCCATAACGGGATGCCTCCTACCTTATATGCTTTCTTAATATCACCTGAATACAGCTCCACCAGAGGGATCGGTGTTCCAAGAAAGGCTCCCATCGTAATTGCGAATATGGACATGGTCTGGATCAGTGTCTCCTTCGCTTCCGGGTTAATGGAGGTAAATATCATTCCCACAAAGCCGAAGAAGGCCAAAGGAACGAGATAATATGTAATTAATATGCCTTTATTCCTGATGTCCTGTTTCCATCGCAGGACAATACCAAATAGAAATGCTCCCATCCTATCTGCCCTCCTTAGCGATTTCAAGAAAACGCTGTTCCAGGGAAGCCCGTTCTATCCTGACATCCATCACATCATTGTCCATTTCCTTCATTATCGTCAGTAACTCCAGCAGAGCATCCCCAATTTCGGTGGTTGCAACGATAAAGCTGTTACTCTCCTGCTGCTCTGATAGTATGTATTTACCATTTGTAAGCTGGCGGATCGGGAAAGGATTCCTGGTACGAAAGTAGATCCTACTTTCCCCATAGCTGGTCTCCGTAAGCTCCATCGCAGTTCCGAGAAATGCCAGCTTCCCTTCCTTCAGTATCGCAATCCGGTCGCATAAGCTCTCCACCTCCGCCATATCATGGCTGGCCAACAGGATCGTTTTGCCCATCTCCTTCAGCTTCCTGATTTCCTTATGCAGCGATACTCTGCCCTCCACATCCAGTCCAGCCGTAGGCTCATCCAGGAAAATAATATCGGGAGAATTGATCATTGCGATTGCCAGATGCAGTCTCCTCTTCTGTCCGGTCGATAATGCCTTATACAGTTTATCCTTAAAATCTGATACCCCGAAGTCCTTTAGGAGGGTAAGACTTTCCTTGGCTTTGTTCCATTTGCAGAATAATCGAAAGGCTTCCAAGGCAGTTAGTGTTCCGGGTAGGGAAGAGGATTGTAGCTGAACTCCTATCTTACCGTTCACGGTTATGCTTCCCTCGTTATAATGACGTATCCCTTCGATACATTCCAGGGTAGTAGTCTTGCCGGCTCCGTTTGTTCCAAGCAATGCAAAGATTTCCCCCTGTTCTGCCACGAAGGACAGCTTATGGACAGCCGTAAAGTTACCATACCTCTTCACCAGATTCTCAACTTCTATTGCGTTTCCCATAATTGTTACTCTCCCCTCGAAAGATTCTATCCCTGATTTTTTAATCTCGTGCTCTCCATCTCTCCCTCGTAAATATTCACTATGAAATCAGCCTCTACCAATCCCCTGCCAATAGCTTACTACTCCCTGTCTACTCTTGCAATATGCTTTAATCACTACAAAAAAGCTACTGCCTTAGTTGAATAAAGACCGAAGGGAAACCATTCTCCTTCTGTCTTTCTAACTAAGGCAGCAGCCTGATCCGATATTTATATATCCTATTCCGTACTGATTTTATCAGGTCATCATAAGAGAATTCACATCTTTCTAAGAAGCTACATATCTTGATTATGGTTCAAAGCATTCTCGTAATTTTTTCAATGCCTTCTTCTCTATACGGCTGACATAGCTCCTGGAGATGCCTAGTTTACTGGCAATTTCCCGTTGCGTGACTTCCTTCCTGTTATTCAGTCCATAACGTAAGCAGATAATTTCACGTTCTCTATCCGTTAAAACCTTACCTATGATATTATACAGTTTTTTAATGTCATCCTCCAGAACGATATTTT
>JAEZHX010000129.1 GCA_023436765.1 Bacillota bacterium | reverse complement strand
TGTGCTATAATTAACAAGCTGTTTATTAAATTGGAATTATTCTAATGACCAATATAAGAACTATTTGAATATGAAGAGGTGAAATCATGAAAGAAGGAATCCATCCTAAGTATTTTCAGGCTAAGGTGGTTTGCAACTGTGGCAATGAATTTGTAACAGGATCAACAAAGGAAGATATCCATGTTGAAATCTGCTCCAAGTGCCATTCATTTTACACAGGTCAGCAGAAGGCTGCAGCAGCCCGCGGCGCGATCGAGAAGTTCAACCGCAGATATGGTATGAGTCAGGATAAATAGAGAGCAATACGTATAAGCGTTAAAAATCGGGTTGAGGTTCACTTCCTCAGCCTATTTTTAAATGAGTTACTAAATATCATGATAAAGCGAGGTCTGCAGTAGGTGGGCCAAAAAGAAAGGTTCGGGTGTTTTAATGAAACCATCTGGTATTGGGGGCATGGCTGTAATTGAAGGCGTAATGATGAAAAATAAGGACGAATACGCCGTAGCAGTTCGTAAGCCGAATAAGGAAATTGCAATTGAGAAGAAGACCCATAAGGACTTTGCCGAGAAGGTTAAATTGTTTAAACTTCCTATTTTCCGAGGGATGCTTGCCTTTGTTGATTCCATGGTAATCGGTGTTAAGGTACTGAACTTTGCAGCAAGCTTCTTTGAAGAGGAAGAGGAACAGGTAAAATCCGGGAAGAAGGATAAGGATGAGAAATCCGCGTCAAAGAATGCTGCTAAGGCTTCTCAGGCTAAGAAGAAAGCATCAGAACCTGTTCAGAAGATGAATAAGAAAGAGACTGAGGGTGCTGAGTCAGGATCCGAGGAGAGCAAGGATGAGAAGTCGAATGCTCTTTTAATGGCTGCCGCTGTTGTAATCTCTTTGGCAATCTCCATCACCTTCTTCATGATACTTCCTGTACTGGTATCCAATATATTTAAGAAGGTAATCGATAGTTATTTTTGGCTTTCCATATTGGAAGCAGCATTGAGAATTACGATTTTCATCGGATATATCCTGGTGGTATCCTTAATGCCGGATATCAGACGGGTGTTTATGTACCATGGTGCCGAGCATAAGACGATCAATTGCCTGGAAAATGGTTTTGAATTGACTCTGGAGAATGTGAAATGGCAATCCAAACAGCACAAACGGTGCGGTACCAGCTTCATGCTTCTGGTTATGCTCATCAGTGTCATATTTTTCATCATACTGCAGCCTAAGACTCTTCTGCTCAGAGTCCTCTCCCGTGTTCTTCTGGTACCGGTGATTGCAGGAATTTCCTATGAATTTATCCGGTTTGCAGGCAGAACAGACAATATGATTATTAATATCCTTAGCAAACCGGGCTTATGGATGCAGGCACTTACAACGAAGGAGCCTGATGATTCCATGATTGAGGTTGCCATTCAGTCCGTTGACGCAGTATTTGATTGGAGAGCATTCCTTGAGACCTATGAAACAGAGAATAAAGTTACTGGAAAGAATAAAGCGGCTTTTGAGAATCTTACGCAGAGTAAGAACAATGTAGAGAAGAAGCCACAACCAGTTATAATTAGCACGAAGGGCAACCATCATCAGAAGTCAGGGAGCCGAACCGGCGCAGCCGGTTTTTCGGCTATGAGCCTTCAGACACCGAAGAAAAACGAGGAAGAAGATGACGAGATCTTAAAGGCACTGGATAAGTACCTGGATTATGGTGATAAGGAAGCTACCAGAAGAGTAGGTAATTAATAGAAAGAGCGTGGGTCATGCATGTGCACTTATTATAAGAATCTACAGACTGCACGTGATTATCTTAGAAGCAAGGGAATAGCAGATGCCGATGTGGATGCATGGTATCTGCTTGCCCATGTTCTGGGGATAAATCGGTCAGAGTTCTTCCTTCATAAGGAGGAGCAACTGCCTGAGGATAAGGCAGCCCAGTACCAAGGCCTGGTGGAACAGCGGGCGCGCCATATTCCTCTTCAGCATCTTACTGGGACCCAGGAGTTTATGGGTCTGGAGTTTGAAGTAAATGAACATGTCCTGATACCGAGACAGGATACTGAACTCCTCGTCGAGGAGGTGCGGAAGGAATGCGCCGGGAAGACGGTACTGGATCTGTGTACCGGTTCAGGCTGCATTATCATCAGCCTTGCCAGACTGGGGAATATAGCCAGAGCAGCTGCTGTTGACATTTCCGAGAAGGCACTTGAGACCGCCATCAGAAACGGGCGGAAACATGAGGTCTGTGTAGAGTTTATAAAAAGCGACCTTTACGAGAAGGTCAGTGGAGTTTATGATATCATTGTTTCAAACCCACCTTATATTAGTAAGGATGAGATTGGGACATTGATGCCTGAGGTCAGGGATCATGAGCCTTATATCGCTTTGGAAGGCGGGATGGATGGTCTTGACTTTTACCGCAGGATTATCGAGGGCTTAAGAAGTCACCTGGCGGATGAAGGCAGGGTCTTTTTTGAGATTGGCTGTGAACAGGCGGAAGCGGTAGCGCTGCTTCTAGCAGCGGCAGGCTTTGAAGAGATAAGGGTAATAAAGGATTTAAGCGGTCTTGACCGGGTAATTCGTGCGAAGAAGGCATAAAATCAGATGAGGATTAGGAGGCTTGGGCTTTCTTTGGCAAGATGGAAGATCTGTATCGGATTTCCGGTAGAGACTTAGAGATGATGGAGGAATGGAATATGTTTGACCGTTTAGAGGATATCCTGGTCAGGTACAGGGAAATTGAAGAGGAAATGCTGAACCCGGGTATCTTAAATGATCAGAACCGTTACCGCAAGCTGATGAAGGAACGCTCTGATCTTTCGGAAATTGCGGAAAAGTATATGGAGTATAAATCGACTCAGAGCAATATGGAGGAGAGCCTTGCCATGCTGGAGGAGGAGTCGGACGAAGAGATCCGCGAGCTGGCAAAGGAAGAGCTTAATACTTGTAAATTAAGGATTACAAAGATAGAAGAGGAATTGAAGGTATTGCTACTGCCTAAGGACCCGAACGATGATAAGAATGTTATCGTGGAGATCAGAGGCGGTGCAGGTGGAGATGAAGCAGCGCTTTTCGCGGCAGAGCTATATCGTATGTATGTGATGTATGCGGAGCGAAATCGCTGGAAGATTGATATGATGAACCTGAATGAGAATGGAATCGGAGGGTTCAAAGAAGTTATTTTCATGATTAACGGTAAGGGAGCTTATTCTAAATTAAAGTATGAGAGCGGTGTACACCGTGTACAGCGCGTTCCTGTTACCGAATCCGGCGGAAGGATTCATACCTCCACTGCTACTGTGGCCATTATGCCGGAAGCAGAAGAGGTGGATGTTGAACTGGACATGAATGACTGTAAGTTTGATGTGTTCCGTTCCTCAGGTAACGGTGGACAGTGTGTCAATACAACGGACTCTGCCGTACGATTGACCCATATTCCGACCGGAATCGTAATCTCCTGTCAGGATGAGAAATCCCAGCTGAAGAATAAGGACAAAGCAATTAAGATTCTGCGTTCCAGACTTTATGAGATGGAGCTGGAGAAGGCGCAGAATGCCGAAGCGGAGGCCAGGAAAAGCCAGGTGGGAACGGGAGACCGTTCGGAGAAAATCAGAACCTATAATTTCCCTCAGGGCCGAGTAACGGACCATAGGATTAAATTAACTGTACACCAGCTGGATGAGGTGATGAACGGTGATCTCCAGGAGATTATTGACAGCCTGACCGCAGCCGACCAGGCTGCGAAGCTGGCAAACATGAGCAATAACATGTAACCGCCACACATCAAATCCTATTACGCAGTAAGCAAGGGGACACCTTATGAAACCAATTACTGTAATCAGCAGTTCAAATAATCAACAGATTAAGAATATTTCCTTATTACTTAAAAAATCAAAAGCCAGGGAAGAACAAGGGCTTTTTGTGATTGAAGGATTTAGGATATTTGAGGAGGCAAGGCTCGCAGGGAGCCTTGCCAAGGCTTATTTTTCTGAAGGCTTCTATCATGAAAAACGATTATCTGACCCCGGCTTTTTTCATGGCTTTGATTATGAGGTTATCTCTGAGAAGATATTTCAGGAGATCTCCGAAACAATGACACCTCAAGGAGTTCTGGGATTGGTAAGAGGTGAGAGTTACTCCCTGGAGGAGATGATTTCTAAGGAAAATCCCTGTCTGCTACTACTGGAGGATATCAGGGATCCCGGTAATCTGGGCACCATGATAAGGACAGCAGAGGGAGCGGGTATGACGGGAGTTATTTTGAACAGTACCTCCGTGGACATCTATAATCCCAAGGTAATACGATCCACGATGGGTTCGATCTTCAGGGTACCCTTTTACAGGACCGAGGATTTTAGTGGTACCGTGAAGAAGCTGAAAGAACACGGAATACAGGTTTATGCCGCGCATTTGTCCGGGGAAGCCTATGATACGGAAGGAGGCTTCTTAAAAAGTTGTGCAATTCTAATCGGTAATGAGGCAAATGGCTTATCGGAGGAAGCGTCCTCTCTGGCCGACAGCCTAATCCGGATTCCCATGGAGGGGAAGGTGGAGTCACTCAATGCTGCAGTAGCTGCCGCTATCTTAATGTATGAGGTACAGAGACAGCGAAGAATGAATTCCTAATGATGACGCCCACAGACTGATAATAAGGGGCTGCTGCTGGCGGCCTACAGATGAAAGGAAGTCCTTATGGCTTACTGAAAACGCAAGTGGTAGGTAAGGCTTTCTATAGACGGAGAGGACAGAGGTGCGGGAGCTTGGCGATTGAAGTATTTAATAGAAGTGAAATTAAATATTTGCTGACAGATAATCTATATCGGAAGATTCGGCCCATTCTGGAGGATTACATGGAAGTGGATGCCTATAGCAGGAATGGGGAGTTTTATACCATCTGTAATATATATTATGATACCGACCGACATGACCTAATTCGTAAATCCATCGATAAGCCGGCATATAAGGAGAAGCTTAGACTGAGAAGCTATGGCGTAGTTCGGCCGGGGGATAAGGTCTATCTGGAGATCAAAAAGAAGTTCGACGGTAAGGTAAATAAGAGACGAACCTCAATGAGGCTGGAGGAGGCTTACAGGTATATGCTCACGAGGGAGAAGCCGGCCCCTAAAAGCTATATGAGCCGACAGGTCTTTCGGGAGATAGATCAGCTTCTGAATCGGTATCCTTTAAAACCGAAGCTTTATTTATCCTATGACAGAAATGCGTACTTTGGGAAAGCGGATATTGGGTTCCGGGTAACCTTCGATACAAACATCCTGACCAGACGGGAGGATCTGGGGCTGGATATCGGTATTTATGGGGACAGCTTATTGCCACAGGGACTCTGGATCATGGAGGCAAAAGCAGAGAATGCTTTCCCGCTATGGTTTGCACGACTATTAAGTACATATCGGATCTACCCTGCATCCTTCTCAAAATACGGAAGTGAATATCAAAAAACGATACTACGGCAGGAACTACCTAAGATAGACCTCGATCATATTATATTAAAGGAGGAAATGTACGATGTTTGATTCAATCTTTTCTAATCCGGCCATAGATGTTCCTATGGACTTAAGTAAAACGCTGCTCTGTATTCTGGTGGCATTATTATCGGGGCTTGTGATCAGTATCGTCTATCTACTGATTACCGACAAGGAGAATCACTCACCTAACCTGGCCTTGAGTCTTGTAATTCTACCCGTAATTATTTCCGTGGTCATCCTCCTGATTGGCAGTAATATAGCCAGAGCCTTTTCTATGGCTGGTGTATTTGCACTGGTACGTTTCAGAAGTGTTCCCGGGGATTCTAAAGACATTTCCTTTATATTCATGACGGTGGCAGCAGGTTTATCCTCCGGTACAGGATTTATTGCCTTTGGCGGAGCGGTTACCCTCCTCCTTTGTCTGACATTAATCCTACTTAGCAAGCTTGGCTTCGGTGCTATGAAAAGCACTGAGAAAAGACTTAGAGTAACAATTCCGGAGGATATGAACTTTCAGGGAGCATTTGATGATGTGTTTGAGAAATATACTAGTAAGTGCAAGCTTCAAAAGGTAAGAACCTCAAATCTCGGAACCTTATTTGAACTTACCTATCATTTCACAATGAAGGATGAAAAAGCAGAGAAGGAATTTATGGATGAGCTCAGAAGTAGAAACGGGAACCTGAACATCATGATTTACACGAAGGAATCCAATGAAATCCAGCTTTAATTCAAAGATAAATGATACTTTGCGTTTATACATAACAGATACAGCTCTCAGAAAGATATGATCTGATAACTGTCGAATAACCCAACCCTGAAAAAATGCCCTGATGAAACTGAAACCTGTTTCATGTTAGTGCATATTTTTGGGGCTTATCTTATATCTTACATTAGAAGATAGTTAGAAAAGGAGTTTCTCTATTGTATTCTATGATTCTTTCGTATAATATTAAGTTAAAAGAAGAATTATGAAAGGAGAAATAGGATGACGAACTCGATTGCATGGCTTATTTTATTGGCTGTACTGCTCTTAATAGAAATTATTACCCTTGGACTCACCACCATATGGTTTGCAGGTGGCGCCCTGGTCGCTTTCATCGTTTCTTTATTTTATGATAACCTGCTTTTGGAGATTATTCTTTTCCTGGTTATCTCCGTACTGTTATTATATTTTACAAGGCCCTATGTCATTAAATATTTTAATCCGAAGAGGATTAAGACAAATTATGAGGGCTTGGTGGGTAAGGAAGCTTTGGTTATCATGGCGATTGATAATATCCATGGGCAGGGTCAGGTAATTGTAGATGGACAGGAGTGGACGGCAAGGTCTTCAGACAGCAGTACGATTGATGTTGGAGCACGGGTAATCGTTCAGGATATATCCGGAGTCAAATTAATTGTTAAGAATAAGGAGGAGTAGAAAATGGCTTTTCAAGTTGTTGCAATAACAGTTGCGGTAATTGTTTTATTAATTCTGGCTTCCTGTGTTAAGATTGTTCCCCAAGCGCATTCTTATGTTATTGAGAGATTAGGGGGTTATCAGACCACCTGGGATGTCGGCATTCATGTAAAAGCACCTTTAATTGATAAGGTAGCCAAAAGGGTTTTGTTAAAGGAACAGGTTGTCGATTTTCCTCCTCAGCCTGTGATAACGAAGGATAACGTAACGATGAAGATCGATACAGTAGTGTTCTTCCAGATCACTGATCCGAAGCTATATGCTTATGGTGTTGAAAGCCCTATGTTAGCAATTGAAAATTTGACTGCAACTACCTTAAGAAATATTATCGGTGACCTGGAGCTTGATGAGACCTTAACCTCAAGAGAGATCATCAACACCAAGATGAGGGTTACGTTGGATGTGGCTACAGATCCTTGGGGGATTAAGGTAACCCGTGTGGAACTGAAGAATATCATTCCTCCGGCAGCGATTCAGGATGCGATGGAGAAGCAGATGAAGGCAGAACGTGAAAGAAGAGAATCCATCCTGATTGCAGAAGGTCAGAAACGTTCAGCCATTCTTGTGGCAGAAGGTAAGAAGGAATCAGCAGTCCTGGAAGCTGAAGGTGAGAAGCTGTCCGCGATCTTACGAGCAGAAGCGAAGAAGGAAGCCACCATGCGGGAAGCTGAAGGTCAGGCAGAAGCAATTCTTAAGATCCAGAAAGCAAACGCTGACGGTATCCGTTTCCTGAATGAGTCTGCACCTCAGAGTGCGGTTATTCAGCTGAAGAGTCTGGAAGCATTTGCGAAGGCAGCAGACGGTAAGGCAACGAAGATTATTATTCCTTCCGAGATACAAGGTCTTGCCGGTCTGGCAAAGTCCTTTGCCGAGGTAAGTAAGGACGAATAACTTCTTATGATAGGAATAAGGATGTTGCAGGCATGGAAAGAGTGTTACTTCCGATGTCCTGCAGCATCTTTCATTTATGACAAGTGAACCGGCAGGACAGTTCCTTTATCTGCGTGTAGTAGAAGCGGAGGATACAACAAATATACTTGTTAGTTGGCGAGCGAGACTGCGCTTCGGAGAAACGCATATAGCGTGCTTATTCATAATTCTTTTATAGGAATAATTTATAATAAATTGTGTAAAATTAAGAAAAAATTAAGTATTTTACCGCTTGATTATATTCTGGCATTGAGCTATTATACAGTTAGTCTCAGATTACAATCAACTGATAGCTTTTTTAGGTTTCAACGGGGGAATTATGAAAAAGATGAAAGAGTTTTTATCTTCACCGTATTTTATCGGCGTATTATTTACGGTAAAGATGGCAGTATACTATACCCTAATAGAGGTTAACCGTATGGAGGTCATCATGATCCTGATGAGCCTGGCAGTATGGGGTAGTATGTTTGTGGCATTATGTAAGTGCGGACTGAAAAGAAAGAGGGGAATCTTCCTCATGGTTTATGCACTCCTCAGCTTACTGATGTTTGCCGATACGATGTACTACAATTACTATAACCAGACGGTTTCCATTCGTCAGCTGTGGCAGGCCAAAGCAGTTACCGCGGTACCCCAGAGTTTTCTGGCTACCTTGATTCCGGCCAGTTTTCTACTGTTTGTGGATATCCCCTTTGTATACCATAATTTTAAGAAATATACGGATAAACTGGGCCAGATCAAATGGCCGTTTCACGGTAAGATAAAATATGTGGTCTTTATTCTGTCTGCAGTGATAATAACAATGGTAATTAACCCGTTTCAATCCGCTGCAATAGCCCGTGTAAATACGATGGAATTCTTTACAAGCCATGTGAATGATATCTGTGAAACAATAGCGGATAAGGTTGCTCCTGAATCAATGGAAGAGGAAGAGATTCTTGAGGTTCTCGAGGCTGTGGTGCCGAATGCGGATGGGCCTAAGTTTAGCGGCATAGGCAAGGGGAAGAACCTGATTGTTATCCAGATGGAAGCGATACAGGATTTCGTCATCGGGAAGGAGTATAACGGACAGCAGATTACTCCTAATCTGAACAAATTAATCGCAAGTGACTCCATCTATTATGATCAGTATTTCTCTAACATTGGTAAGGGTAATACGGCGGATGCCGAGTTCTCCACATTAAACAGTCTTTATCCGATTATTGATGGTGAGAGCTACCGGCTCTTTGAAGAAAATACTTATAACGGATTACCTTGGATGATGCGTGACCAAGGCTACAAGGCCTTCGCGGTACATGGTTATGAGGGTTCCTTCTGGAACAGAGAGAACGCATATCCTGAGCAGGGCTTTGAGGATTATATCAGTATGGAAGACCTTAATCAGGATGAAATGATTGGACTGGGAGTTTCGGATAAATCGATGTTCAAGCAGCTGGTTCCCATCCTGAAGAATCAAACACAGCCGTATTTCTCCTTTGTGATTACGCTGACGAATCATCATCCGTTTATCTTGGAGGAACAATACCGTACTCTGGAACTGCTGGAAGACGATAAAGATACTAAATTCGGAGATTATCTCGAGACAGTTCGCTATACAGATGAAGCAATCGGACAATTTATCGAGGATTTAAAGGCAGCAGGATTATATGAGAATACCGTCATTGCACTCTACGGTGATCACCACGGTATGAACTGCGGCATGGAGGATGTCTATGAGGATGTAAGCGAGTTCATCGGCCGTTCCTATGACTATGATGAGATGATGAATGTTCCCATGATAGTTCATGTACCGGGCAGCGGAGTACAACAGACGATCAGCACTACCGGAGGACAGGTTGACTTCCTGCCGACCATTGCAAATATCATGGGATTACCTATGGATGAGAGTAACACGTTCATTCTGGGCCAGGATCTTACGAATGCGAAGGATGGCTTTGTTGCATTTACTTCTTACTTGTTTGAGGGCTCCTTTGCCACAAATGAGATTGTATTTGAGATATCGAGAGAAGAAATCTTTGAGGGCAGCAGAGCATGGAAGATCGGAACGAATGAGACTGTGGATGCATCTCTGTATAAGGAACAGTACGACAAGGCTCTTCTTCTAAAACAGACCTCTAAGGAGATACTAGAGCAAAATCTGATCTCAGGATATGTAACTCATGAAGGAAATACCGGAAGTTTTCCTGAGAAAAACGTTACCGAATAAGTAACCTACAGCTTAAATTGAATAAATAATAAATGCAGCTGCTCAAAACCCAGGCGTTTTTACAACGGTTTTGGGCAGTTTTCATTATCTTCCTGTTTCTGCTTGACAATGACCTGAAATTGTAATAATGTATAAATACACATAAGTAGGTATAAATATAAATAATTTAAATGAATTAAGGTATACAACAGGAGTGTTAAGAAAGAGGTGGAGAGTATGACACTGAAAGGAAGAAGTTTTTTAACCTTAAAGGATTTTACTTCGGAGGAAATCGAGTATTTATTAGAGCTGGCTGCTAAATTAAAGGTAGATAAAAAGAAGGCCATCACAGGAAATAGCCTGAAGGGCAAGAATATTGCACTGATCTTTGAGAAGCCGTCCACCAGGACTAGGTGTGCGTTTACAATTGGCTGCATCGATGAAGGTGGACATCCGGAGTACCTGAGTAAGGATGATATACAGCTGGGGCATAAAGAAAGCGTAGAGGATACAGCCCGGGTTTTGGGCAGAATGTTTGATGGGATCGAGTTCCGGGGCTATAAGCAGGAAACTGTGGAGAAACTGGCAAAGTACAGTGGGGTACCGGTATGGAACGGACTCACGGATACTTACCATCCCACACAGATTCTTGCTGACTTCTTGACTTTAAAGGAGCAGTTTGGTAAGCTTAAGGGGTTGAAGCTCGTCTATGTCGGAGATGGACGTAATAATATGGCAAATAGCCTGATGATAGGGTCTGCTAAGATGGGGATACATATTACCATCCTGGCCCCGAAAGCCTTATGGCCGAAGCAGGAGCTGGTAAGCCTCTGCGAGGAATACGCACAGTACTCGGGAAGTGTTATCACAGTTTCTGATGATACCGGTGCGATGGAGGGTGCAGATGCTGTCTATACGGATGTATGGTGCTCTATGGGTGAAGAGGACCTGGCTGCTGAGAGGGTGAAGCTCTTAAGGCCTTACCAGGTGAATGATGAATTACTGTCAAAGACCGGTAAGAATACAACGATTCTTCTGCACTGTCTGCCGGCGGTTAAGGGGAATGAAGTAACCGAAGAGGTCTTTGAGCGTTTTGCGGATATTATTTTCGACGAAGCGGAAAACCGGATGCATACCATAAAGGCGGTTATGGTAGCAACCCTAGGAAATATGAATGAATAAGTAAACCGGGAGCGATCTCATGAGAAAGCTGTTACAACGCTTAAAAGAACATCATCTGTCCTACGACCGGATAAGCGCCTATCTGGGTATCCTTCTGGTTATTTTTCTTATTTTGAACTTTCTATACCCGAATCGGGCATATCTGCTGATGGGAGCTTTTTCGGCAGGTGGCCTGATTAATCTATTTAACGGGTTGAAGCTTGTAAAGGATAAGAAAAAACAGAATATTGGAATATCTTATATTTTCTTCGGAATACTTATTATACTGATCGGTTTCCTGACCATCCGGTATTTTATGACGGAATAGCTTCTGCTATATAAGAATAACATGAAGGAGTCTTGCCATGTATCAGGATAGGGTAGTATTATGTGCCAGCAGTGCTTATGAGAAGAAGTTCTTCCTGAATGAGGACTTCCAGGCATTGCCGGAGCAGATAAAACAGGAACTTAAGATTATGTGTGTGTTGTTTACCGAGGATGTGGGTGGAGTGCTTTCTCTGGAATTCGATGAGGAGGGCACCTTGATGTTTAAGGTAGATGCTGAGGAAACGGATTATCTGTTTGATGATATCGGCAGTGCCCTAAAAATTAAGGAAATACAGAGAACGAAGGCAGAGCTTTTAGAATCTCTGGAAATCTACTATAGGGTCTTTTTTCTGGGCGAAGATGCTGCAGATTTATTATAGAAGGAAAGTGAGGCCGATTTATGCTATTGGTAATCGATGTTGGTAATACGAATATAACCTTAGGTGTATTTGAAGATGATGAAATAAAGGCAAGCTTCCGGATGACGACGCAGGTAGCAAGGACCTCTGATGAATACGGACTTCTGCTTATTGATATGTTAAGGTCTAAGAATATAGGAATTGAGGAGATTGACTCCGTTATTGTTGCTTCTGTAGTACCTAAGCTGATGTGGTCGCTGACCTCAGGTATCATAAAATATATCAATCAAACTCCTTTAGTCGTCGGAGCAGGAACGAAGACAGGAATTAAGATAGCGGCTGTCAATCCGAGGGAAATCGGAGCGGATAGAATCGTGGATGCAGTGGCGGCCTATGAAATATATGGCGGCCCCGTTCTGGTCATTGATTTCGGAACAGCGATTACGTATGATCTGATTACTGCGGATGGGTCCTTCATAGCAGGAGTTACCAGCCCGGGCCTTAGGATTGCAGCTAATGCACTGTGGACAGGGACTGCCAAGCTGCCGGAAATTGAGATAGCCATGCCTGATACAATCCTTGCAAAGGAAACGGTAACAAGCATGCAGGCCGGACTGGTCTTCGGGTGTATCGGACAGACAGAATACATTGTAAAAAGGATGCTTTTGGAGTCCGGTATTAAAAATTGTAAGGTGGTAGCAACCGGAGGCTTGGGCAAGATCATTGCAGATGCAACTGATATCATAGAGTTTTATGATCCTAATCTGACGTTGAAGGGTTTAAAGATCATCAGTGATAAGAATAAGGGGAACAGATAGTTATGAGTTTTAAGATAGGTAACGTTGAGATAAAAGGAAAGCTTATTTTGGGACCGATGGCAGGAGTAACCGACCTGCCATTTCGTTTATTATGCAAGGAAAAGGGAGCAGACCTGGTCTGTACAGAGATGATCAGCGCAAAAGGAATCCTTTATCAAAATAAAAATACGGAGAGTCTGCTTCAGATTGCCGAAGAGGAGAGGCCTGCCGCACTGCAGCTGTTTGGTTCCGATCCGGATATCCTTGCGGACATGGCGAAGAGGATTGAGGACAGGAATTTTGATATCCTGGATATCAATATGGGGTGCCCGGTTCCGAAGGTAGTAAATAGCGGGGAAGGCTCTGCCCTAATGAAGGATCCTGAACTGATCGGGAAAATTGTAAGGAGAGTATCTGAGGCCATCCGTAAGCCGGTTACCGTTAAGATACGAAAGGGCTTCTGTGAGGATAGTATGAATGCGGTAGAGGTGGCAAAGATTGCAGAGGAGAATGGGGCAGCTGCCATCGCCGTGCATGCCAGAACCAGAGAACAGTTCTATAGCGGAAAGGCGGACTGGGAGATCATCCGAAAGGTAAAGGAGTCGGTCGCTGTACCTGTCATAGGCAGCGGTGATGTTCAGACCCCGGAGGATGCAAGAAGAATGCTGGAGCTTACAGGCTGTGATGGAGTCATGATAGCAAGAGCAGCCAGGGGGAATCCCTGGCTGTTTGAACAGATCAAGGAATACCTGGCAACCGGTATTCAGCTGCCTAAGCCGGAGTTTGATGAGGTGCAGGACATGATGCTACGTCATGCGAAGCTTGCCATTGAATGTAAGGGAGAGTTTACCGGTATGCGGGAGATGCGGAAGCATGTGGCTTGGTATACCACCGGTTATCCCGGCTCCTCTAAACTTAGGAATCAGGTAAATGCCATTGAATCCTATTTAGATTTGGTACAGCTGTTAAAGGATTATCGGGAGCACATAAAAAATAACCAAACAATACGGTGAAAACCAAACAATATTATCGATATGTCACAAATCTATGTTTTTGTATAAAAAAGGATTGATTTTTTTTAGGAATGTTGTATAGTATACTTACTATAAAGACAAATGTATGTCATACAAGAACATCGGTGGAGGAATGAATGGATGGAGAAGTTACGCGTAGGTATCCTTGGAGGTACCGGAATGGTGGGGCAACGGTTTATTTCGCTGTTAGAGGAGCATCCTTGGTTTGAGGTAGTTACTGTAGCAGCCAGTCCCAGAAGTGCAGGAAAGACTTATGAAGAGGCCGTGGGAGGCCGTTGGAAGATGACGACTCCTATGCCTGAGAAGATAAAGAAGCTGATTGTAAAGGACGTAAACGATATTGCCGAAGTGTCAGACAGCGTAGATTTCGTATTCAGCGCAGTAGATATGACGAAAGAGGAAATTAAAGCAATCGAAGAAGCTTATGCTAAGACTGGAACTCCTGTCGTTTCCAACAATAGTGCCCACAGATGGACTCCGGATGTTCCGATGGTTGTACCGGAACTAAATCCGGAGCATCTGGAGGTAATCGAGGCGCAGAAGAAGCGTCTTGGTACGGACAGGGGCTTTATCGTGGTTAAGCCAAACTGCTCCATACAGAGCTATACACCTGCCCTACATGCATTGAGGGAATTTGGTCCCAAGTTGGTAGTGGCTACCACGTATCAGGCGATATCCGGAGCCGGTAAGAATTTTGCTGACTGGCCGGAGATGGTTGATAATGTGATTCCCTATATCGGAGGCGAAGAGGAGAAGAGCGAGCAGGAGCCCTTAAGAATTTGGGGTAAGGTTGAAAACGGCCAGATCGTGAAGGCAGATGGGCCTGTCATCACTACCCAATGCATCCGTGTTCCTGTTACCGACGGACATACGGCTGCTGTCTTTGTGAGCTTTGAGAAAAAGCCTACGAAGGAGCAGATGATTAAAGCCTGGAGCGAATTTAAGGGTCTTCCTCAGGAGCTTGACTTACCCAGTGCACCAAAGCAGTTCATCAAATATTTTGAAGAGGATAACCGTCCGCAGACGAAGCTGGACCGTGACTATGAAAACGGTATGGGTGTTACCTTGGGAAGACTTCGTGAGGATAATGTCTTCGACTACAAATTTGTAGGACTTTCCCATAATACCGTAAGAGGTGCTGCAGGTGGCGGTGTTCTGACAGCAGAGCTGTTAAAAGCGAAGGGCTACATCACTAAGAAATAAGAAAACGGATCATAAACCTGATCAGTACACCGGGGTGTTTTTCCGGGTTATCTGATTGAGGAAGAATAAGCATTAAAAAACGGGCTGCTCAGCCCGTTTTTATATGTCTTTATGTCCTTGATTGCTTATCTAGCGAAACAGATATCGTATGAATTCTACAGAGCTTTCGGTCCGCCTTGCGTTTCCAATCACACCTAGGATATAGGGGTTATCCGCAGATATTCTTTTGTTGTCCTTAAATAAAGCTGCTTGATCCAAATAAATGCCATATACCTTCTCCTCAGGATTATCCTCCTGCGTTCCGATATAAAAGGAATCTGACAGCTTGCTGTATAGATCAGTCGGAATCAGGTCCGTGAGGGAATACATATATCCGTAATAAGAATAGGACTCAAATTCTGATTTAGGTGCAATAATGATATCCACATCCCGAGCAGCTACATAAGTAACCAGTACCTGTCTCATATTCATCTCATATTCACTGTCTGTGCTGAAATAAAACTGAGGATTAAGGTGGATCTCCTCCCGCTCAGGATCAATCTGCAGATATTCAGCAAACTCTGCCTCAAAATTCTCCAGGACCTCGGGTTCAACAGGATTGTCGATAATAGCAACATAAAGCTTGGTTTCTATATTAGGTGTGACAATTTCATAGACAATATAGGCAATCAATGCAATACCTAATACAGTGAACAGGGCATGGAGCTTGTAATATTCCCAAAGATACGATAACTTTTCCTTAAAAGTCATATCCTTGAGTTTGTCTTTCTCAGTCTGCTTTGTCCTCAACTGGTAAATCTCAGCACTATCGTTAAGTCTGGTTTGTTTTGGCATAGTTCCTCCATAAACACGCGTTCAGTATATTGTACTGTAACAAATATTACCGGTTTTTCCGGCCACTATTCATAGTTTATCACAATGAATACGATAAAAAAAGAAAATTCTTATTAAATAAAAATAAAGAAAAT
>JAEZHX010000016.1 GCA_023436765.1 Bacillota bacterium | reverse complement strand
TTGGATGGAATCACGCATTTGTAAAATGTTGAATATAGAGTACCCCATTTTTCAGGGCGCAATGGCCAGAATATCGGATGCTTCTCTTGCAGCGGCAGTATCGGAGGCAGGAGGATTGGGGATCATTGCCGGAGGTACGGCTCCCGTAGAGCATATCAGATCAGAGGTAAGAAAAGCTAAGGCTATGACGAATAAACCCTTCGGTGTTAATATCATGCTACTCAGTGAGAATGTGGAAGAGATGGCAAAAATGGTATGCGAGGAAGGTGTAAAGGTTGTTACAACCGGTGCGGGAACTCCGGGTAAGTATATGGAGATGTGGAAAGAGTATGGGATCAAGGTTATTCCCGTAGTACCTTCCGTAGCTATCGCCAAGAGAATGGTAAGGAGCGGTGCGGACGCAGTGATTGCAGAGGGTACCGAATCCGGTGGTCATGTCGGTGAGCTTACAACTATGGTTTTGGTACCGCAGATAGTGGATGCTGTAGAGGTACCGGTCATTGCAGCAGGAGGAATCGGTGATGGAAGAGGAATCGCAGCGGCCTTCATGCTGGGAGCAGATGCGGTTCAGATCGGAACCCGTTTCCTGACTGCTCATGAATGTACGGTACATCAGAATTATAAACAGAAGGTACTCGCTGCCAAGGATATTGATACTGTCGTTACCGGACGCCGTACCGGACATCCGGTCAGAGTTCTTAAGAATAAGCTGGCTCGTCAGTTTATGGATCTGGAGACTACAGGTGCCGCTGCGGAGGAATATGAGAAGCTGGGAGTCGGTGCTTTAGCCAAAGCGGTTGTTCAGGGTGATATGGATTTCGGAAGTGTTATGGCTGGACAGATTGCAGCGATTATTACGAAGGAACAGTGCTGTAAGGAAATTATTACAGAATTGATGACGGAAGCAGAAGGTCTTCTTCATAGAAGCTGGAAATAGACCCGTATCAATACGCAGACCAATCGATGTTTGTGGCTGTGTACCAATCGAAGCTTGTGACTGTGTACCTCGGAACATGCTAATTCAAAGGAAAGTCATGGAGGAATGAAATGTCTAAGATTGCGTTTTTATTTGCCGGGCAGGGCGCCCAGTACATCGGTATGGGAAAAGAGCTGTATGATTACTTCCCTGTCTGCAAGAGAGTATTTGAGGAGGCGGATGAAAGTCTCCATATGAAGCTATCCGCTCTGATCTTTTCCGGCAGGAAGGAGGAACTGGATCTGACAGAAAACACGCAGCCGGCCATCGTAACCATGACGATGGCTGCCTATCAAGCCTTTCTACAGTATGGGGTAGAAGCGGATGTGGCAGCGGGCTTAAGCCTGGGGGAATACTCAGCCCTGACAGCCAGCGGTGTCTTCTCATTGTCCCAGGTGATTCCCCTGGTAAGAAAGCGTGGTCGTTATATGCAGGAAGCTGTACCGGAGGGCAGGGGCAAGATGAGTGCCGTCCTTGGCTTGGCAGAGGATAGGGTCAGAGCCGCCTGCGAGGGAGCGAAGAGCTTTGGAATCGTCGAACCTTCTAACTTCAATTGCCCCGGTCAGATCGTAATCGGCGGTGAGGTAGGGGCTGTGGAGGAGGCTGCAAGACTTGCTAAGGAGATGGGAGCCATGAAGACAGTTGATCTGGCTGTCAGTGCTCCTTTCCATACCTCTATGCTAAAGCCTGCCGCAGACAAACTGAAGACTGAGTTGGAGCAGATAACCTTAAGAGAACTGAGTATCCCTGTCATCTGTAACGTGAATGCAGATTACATCGGAAGTATCAGTGATGTGAAGGAGCTTCTGTATCGACAGGTAATGAGCAGTGTATTATGGGAACAGACCATACGTAAAATGGTTGACAGCGGTGTCAGACATTTTGTAGAGATCGGACCCGGAAAGACACTCTCCGGATTTGTAAGAAAGGTAGAGAGAGGACTCAGTACTTATAATGTGGAGGATATCGCTTCATTGGAATCAGCTGCCGAAGCAATTAAGGCGGTAAAATAGAAAGGAAAGCAAACATGCTGAAGGGGAAAATCGCAGTAGTTACCGGAGCAGGCAGAGGAATCGGCAGAGCAATTGCCTTACAATTTGCCGAACTCGGGGCTAAGGTTGTAGTGAATTATCGTAACAGCATCGCACAGGTGGAGGAGCTGTTAACCGCTATTAGGAATGCAGGCGGGGATGCCTTCGCAGTAAGGGCTGATATCAGCAAGGAAGAGGAAGCGAAGAGCCTGATCAGTGCTGCCGTGGAGCATTACGGCAGGGTTGATATTTTGGTGAACAATGCAGGTGTTACCAGGGATAATCTGCTGATGAGGATGACCGAGGAAGAATTCGACAGTGTAATAGATATCAATTTAAAAGGGACCTTCTTCTGTCTTAAGCATGCGGCAACAGTCATGCTAAAGCAGAGAAGCGGCAGAATCATCAATATATCCTCCGTTGTAGGGCTTACAGGCAATGTGGGTCAGACGAATTATGCTGCATCGAAGGCAGGAGTCATCGGAATGACGAAAACGGCAGCCAGAGAACTGGCCAGTCGTGGCATTACGGTTAATGCAGTAGCTCCGGGCTTCATCCAGACCGAAATGACGGACGTTCTGCCGGATAAGGTCAAGGAAGCGAATATCGCAAATATCCCCCTGAAACGTTTTGGAACAGCAGTTGATATAGCGGCTGCAGTCAGTTTCCTTGCCTCAGAGTCAGCAGGCTATATCACAGGACAGGTGCTTCAGGTTGACGGCGGTATGGTTATGTAAATAGTGAAGAATAAAGCATTCTTCACTTTAGAAGAACTACGGAACTCGCACAGTGGTGCTCCTTCCTTGTTCTTCCGAGTATTGGCTGCTGTATGAGTGGCAGCAATTCACTTTGCAAATTTGTGCTGATGCCATTTTCTCGGGTATCAGCGGCATGGAGGATTACTATGGATCATAGAGTTGTAGTTACCGGAATGGGGGCAGTTACCCCAATTGGAAACAGCGTGGCTGAGTTCTTTACCGGAGTAAGGGAAGGCAGATGTGGTATAGATTTCATAGATACCTTTGATACTGCGAATTACTCTGTTAAGCTCGCTGCTTCGGTTAGGAATTTTGATGCAAAGAATTATATGGATGCGAAGGAAGCGAAAAGAATGGACCGCTTCTCGCAATTTGCAGTAGCAGCTTCCGGGGAAGCGATCGAGGATGCCGGGCTTGACCTTACTGCACTCGATATGGAGCGCTTTGGTGTCATCGTAGGCTCCGGTATCGGCGGACTCGAAAATATCGAGAAGGAAGCAAAGACCCTCACAGAGAAAGGCCCGAGAAGAGTGAATCCTTTATTCATTCCTATGATTATAACGAATATGGCAGCAGGGAATATCGCTATTAAATTCGGAGCCTTGGGTGTCTGCACGAATATCGTAACAGCTTGTGCAACAGGAACTCACAGTATCGGAGAAGCCTTTCGGAATATTAAACATGGTTATGCGGATGTGATTCTAGCCGGAGGCACTGAAGCTTCCATTACACCTCTTGGTGTGGCAGGATTCTCATCCTTGACCGCATTATCCACCAGCACGGATCCTTTAAGGGCATCCATCCCCTTTGATAAGGAGAGAGATGGCTTCGTCATGGGTGAAGGGGCCGGCATCCTGGTTGTGGAAGAATATGAGCACGCTGTTAAGCGCGGTGCTAAAATCTATGCGGAAATCGTTGGCTATGGTGCTACCTGCGATGCTTATCACATCACAGCTCCCTCTCCGGACGGACATGGCGGTGCAAGAGCCATGAAGCTGGCGATGCAGGAGGCAGGAATTACTCCGAAGGAGGTTTCATATGTCAACGCCCACGGAACCAGTACGCCGATTAATGACCGTCTGGAGACACTGGCGATGAAGGCGGCCTTTGGTGAGGCTGCATATCAGGTACCGATCAGTTCCACCAAATCCATGGTCGGACATCTGTTAGGAGCGGCCGGTGCTGTAGAGGCAGTTGTTTGTGTTAAAGCGATTGATGAGGATTATATCCCTGCAACCATAGGATATCGAGTACCGGATGAGGAATGTGACCTGGATTATGTGCCAAATCAGGGCAGAACAGCCAAGGTGAACTATGCAATGTCGAACTCCTTAGGCTTCGGTGGTCATAATGCTACTGTCATTTTCAAGAAAATGGAGGAGTAATCGTGGATTATAAGGCAATTATTAATTTAATGAAGGAAATGAATCAGACAGATCTTACGAAGCTTGAGGTTGAATCTGAGGGGCTTCGGATCTGTCTCGAGAAAGCTGATCAAAAATCATCAGCAGTGGTTTCGCAGCCCCAGTTCATCCTGCCTCCGCAGATGCCTCATGGGAATTGTGTGTCGACTCCAAATATGGCAGCATCCATAGGATTGATCCAGGGAGCACCGTCAGGTAATCAGACAGCAGAAGCCTCGGATAAGACTCCTGCCACAGCAGCAGAAACTGCCTGTACGAAGAAGCTGGTCTCCCCGATGGTTGGAACCTTCTATGCTCAGGCATCACCTGAGAAGCCTTCCTTCGTCAAGGTTGGCGATAAGGTTAAGAAGGGTCAGACGATCTGCATTATAGAAGCCATGAAGCTGTTGAATGAAATCGAGAGTGAATATGACGGTGAAATCGTTGAAGTGCTTGTGAAGAACGAAGAGATGGTAGAGTTTGGCCAGCCCCTGTTCCTGATCCGGTAATCAGGCTGGTTTCTCTGTGTTACAATTTTAGGATAATGCATATCGTAAGAGAGGAAAAATATGTTGAATATTGATCAAATTCAAAAGATCCTTCCCCACAGACCTCCGTTTCTTCTGATTGACAGAATTGACGAGCTGGAGCCAGGGAAACATGCCGTAGGCAGAAAGTGCGTTACGATGAATGAGCCTTATTTTGTGGGTCATTTTCCCGGGAAAGCAGTTATGCCCGGCGTTATCATTCTGGAAGCTCTGGCTCAGACCGGTGCAATTGTCATGCTTACTATTGAAAAGAATATAGGCAAATTAGCATATTTTGGTGGAATGGATAAGGTTAAATTTAAGCGCCAGGTAGTCCCGGGTGATGTGCTTACCTTGGATGTAGAAATCATCAAGAGCAAGGGAAGCTTCGGTGTTGGATCTGCAAAAGCATATGTGGAGGATCAAGTCGCCGTAGAAGCAATCTTTACGTTTGCTATCGGTGATTAATCTGATGGTGGTCTTTAAGTCACTGCGATTCAAACGAAACCTTAAGGAGAGTTACGATGTTTAAAAAAATATTAATCGCAAACCGTGGGGAAATTGCAGTCAGGATCATTCGTGCCTGCAGAGAGTTGGATATTGAGACCGTGGCAGTCTATTCTGAAGCTGACAGGGAAGCTCTGCATGTGATGCTGGCCGATGAAGCGGTCTGTATCGGGCCGGCAAAATCCAAGGACAGTTATCTGAATATGCAGAATATAATCAGCGCAACCGTCCTGACCGGAGCCACAGCGATCCATCCGGGCTTCGGCTTTTTATCAGAGAATAGCTCCTTTGCCAGAATGTGTGAGGATTGTAATATCACCTTCATCGGCCCTAAGGCAGATACCATAGATTTGCTTGGTAATAAGTCAAAAGCAAGAGAAACGATGATGAAAGCCGGTGTCTCTGTCGTGCCCGGCTCCGAGGGTGAGGTAGAGAGTGTTCAGGACGCACTAGCCTTAGCTGAGAAGATCGGGTATCCCGTAATGATCAAAGCCTCTGCCGGAGGCGGCGGTAAGGGTATGAGAGCAGTACATCGTGCAGAAGACCTGGAGAACTTATTTATCTCTGCTAAGAACGAAGCAAAAGCTGCATTTGGTGATGATAAAGTCTATTTAGAAAAATTAATCATGAATCCGAAGCATATTGAGTTCCAGATACTTGCGGACCAACATGGAAATGTGTTACATTTAGGTGAGCGTGACTGTTCTGTCCAGAGAAGGAATCAGAAGATGATGGAGGAATCTCCGTCTGCGGTGATGTCTAAGGAGCTCCGAGAGGAGATGGGCAGCGCAGCCGTGAGGGCTGCGAAAGCTACAGGCTATGTCAACGCGGGAACCATTGAATTCCTGCTGGATAAGCGGGGCAGCTATTATTTCATGGAAATGAACACCAGAATTCAGGTTGAGCATCCCGTAACAGAGATGGTTACCGGAATTGATATGATTAAGGAGCAGATCCGTATCGCGGATGGTCAGAAGCTTACCTACACTCAGAAGGAAATCGAGTTCCGCGGGCATGCTATCGAGTGCCGTGTAAACGCAGAGGACCCGAAGAAGGGCTTCATGCCCTGCCCCGGTCTTGTTGAGAGCGTCTTATTCCCGGGCGGTTTTGGTGTCCGGGTGGACAGTGCGCTTTATCCGGGCTATAAGGTGCCCTCCTGCTATGATTCCATGCTGGCGAAGGTAATTGCTTATGGCAAAGACAGGAACGAAGCGATCCAGAGGATGAAACGTGCCTTATCTGAATTCGTGATTGACGGAATAGAAACGAATATTGATTTCCAGTATGAGCTCCTGGAACGGAAGGAGATCATATCCGGAACCTATGATACCGGCTTAATTCAAACAATTATGAATGAGCCTGCCAATTTATGAAACAGAGGGCATGAGGCTTTATGAACAAAAATCCGTTTAAGTCTAAGCAATATGCGACATCCAAAATCTATCGGGCCAGACCTCAGGATATCGATAAACCTAGCACTGAGAAGCCGAACGTTCCGCAGGGAATCATGACCAAATGTCCGCAGTGCGGTAAGGTCATCTATACAAAGCTCCTGATCAAGAACTTTAAAATGTGTGATGATTGCGGTTATTATTTTAAGGTTTCTGCAAATGAACGACTCGCCATGATTCTAGATGAAGAAGAGCTACAGGAATTCGATCCACAGGTATCTACCAGGGATCCTCTTAATTTTCCCGGATATGGTGATAAATTAGTGAAGACACAGACCCAGACGGGACTCGTGGACGGACTCGTCACCGGGAAGGGTAAAATAAACGGTATGCCGGTATGCCTTGGGGTGATGGATGCTGCCTTTTTCATGGGAAGCATGGGAACCGCCATCGGAGAGAAGCTGGCGAGGCTGTTTGAGCGTGCGACGAAGGATCGGCTTCCGGTCATCGTTTTTACCGCTTCCGGAGGAGCCAGAATGCAGGAGGGTATCTTCTCCCTGATGCAGATGGCGAAGGTCAGTGCGGCTGTTGCGAAGCACAGTGAAGCAGGACTTCTCTATATTACTGTACTTACCGATCCGACGACGGGTGGCGTTACCGCCAGCTTTGCTATGCTCGGAGATATTATATTGGCTGAACCCGGGGCTTTGATTGGCTTTGCCGGTCCAAGGGTAATAGAACAGACCATCGGACAGAAGCTGCCGGAGGGCTTCCAGAGAGCTGAATTCCTTCTGGAGCATGGCTTTGTGGACAGGATCATAACCAGAGAACAGCTAAAGAATTCGCTTGGTTCCCTGTTGAAGCTGCATCGTAGAGAAGAACCTCAGACCATCGGAACCGGTCTTACAACAGAACCTACAGAAAATCGAATGAGCAACTCATAGGGAGGTGGGCGTCATGGACCTAACACCGTGGGAAAAAGTTAAATTAGCCCGGATGCCGATCAGACCGACCGGACTTGATTATATAGAGCGGATATTTGAAGGCTTTTTAGAACTGCATGGGGACAGACTTTATAGCGATGACAGGGCAATTGTCGGAGGAATCGCATTTTTAGATGATATACCGGTGACAGTAATTGCCCAGCAGAAGGGCAGAAATACAAAGGAAAATATTACAAGAAATTTCTCTATGCCACATCCGGAGGGCTATCGTAAGGCACTCCGATTGATGCGACAGGCAGAGAAGTTCCAACGCCCGGTCATTTGCTTTATTGATACCCCGGGAGCCTTCTGCGGACTCGGAGCCGAAGAGCGTGGCCAGGGAGAAGCAATAGCAACGAACCTGGCAGAGATGGCAATGCTTAAGACACCGATCATCTCCATCGTGATCTCGGAAGGGGGCAGCGGGGGAGCATTGGCGCTTGGTGTTGCGGATAAGGTCTATATGCTGGAGCATGCGGTATATTCGATCCTATCACCGGAGGGCTTTGCCAGTATCCTGTATAAGGATTCCTCAAAGGCGGAGCAGGCAGCGAAGGATATGAAGCTGACCGCCCAGGACCTGTACCAGTTCGGCATTATTGACGGAATTATTCCGGAACCACAGGGTGGCGCACATAATGATTTTGACCTGATGATGAAGAATGTGAAGGCTGTGATAGAAGAGGAACTGAAGAAGCTGAAGGAGCTACCGCTGGAGGAACTACTGGAACAAAGATACCAGAAGTTCAGAAGGATGTAGCTGCTATTAGGGAAAGAAATAGTTTGAAATGAAAAATAACCGGAAGACAAATGTTCTTCCGGTTTCTTGTCTGTGCGCCCGGCGGGCGCACGTTCTTCCCTGTACGATTTCACCCGTACATCGCTAACTCTCTGCCAATTACCGAAGGCTTATCCCTTCCTCGTGATATCGATGATACTGCTGGTGTAGGTCCCGCTTCGGTCACCGATATAATCACGGTACTCCTCATAGTTGATATAATATTCCTTACCCCAGGAGGAGATTCTGAGCATAATCCTCGCTGCCGCAGAATCCTTGATTATTCCTGTGACTGTAACAAAATGGCCGTTAATATCCTTCTGCACAGGCTTATAACTTATCATGGGTACAACCTTTGATGGGGGAAGCTCCTTCACCTCCTCTGTTATGATGGGGGGAGCTTCCGAAACCTCCTCCGTATGCTGTTGATAGAAGGGAATACCCTTCTTTCCCCATAGGTTTGGAGTATTCGGACCAATGGATAAGATGACAGGAAGATCGTGGGACAGCATACCCTCCATTACTTCCAGCATATCATAGTAGGTCAGGGACCATTTCCATTTTGCTCTCAGCCGCAGACCGTACATTCTGGAATAGTCGTTGATCGCAGTGGCTGCCCTTGGCCCCAGAACTGCCAGCCATCGTTTTGTTTTCGTATAATAACCGTCTATCTTCCTTACATAATCCATGTATTCTGTATAGCCAGCAGAATCTGTTCCTTGAAGAACGGCCTCCGTAATCGGATTTCGGCAGGCATCCTGATGAATTGCCAGATAAAGAAACAGATCGGCAGTAGCAATCGTCCCGCAGCCATAATTGTGTAGGACATAGTCCCTGCTGAACCACCGATGATCAGGAAACCACATCTGGCTGCCGCCATAGGATACGGCATCGTCCTTCATTACAGGTACATAATCGGAATACTTCAATGCAATCGTGAAGTTTTTCTGAGTCGCCACGCTGTCTCTTACCCCTGTTCGGTTATTCATTAACATCATATTCGAAGTGGACGGCAAAGTGACTTCGAATATGTGTTGGGATAAACCTATAACAAGTACGTTTTTACTATGTCTGTACATAAAAAGGAGCCTTAGTACAGGCGGGTTTCCGCCGGATACCAAAGCTCATTTCCTATGCATTGTCAGAGCAATCATCAAAGCTCGTTGAGTACTGCAAAAACTTACTATATAAACAGTATTCATTTACGTTGGATAAAAGAGTGGACTTAAGAAACTCGTATCGAGTATTTGTTCCGGATTACTCAGCAAATTCTTCGTCCTCTTCCTCGTTGTTAAACTGCATTACCTGTCTCTTACGTGCCATCTCATCACTGTCCAGATATTCATCGTAGGTAGTAATCTTGTCGATCAGACCATTCGGTGTAAGCTCCATGATACGGTTTGCAGTAGTCTGGATAAACTGATGGTCGGGGGAGGTAAATAGGGCTACGCCGGGGAACTTAATCAATCCGTTATTCAGGGAGGTAATCGATTCCATATCCAGGTGGTTGGTGGGCTCGTCTAGAATCAGCACGTTAGCACCCGCAATCATCATCTTGGAAAGCATAACTCGGACGCGTTCACCTCCGGAGAGTACCTTCACCTTCTTGGAGCCTTCCTCACCGGCGAATAACATTCTACCCATGAAGCCGCGGACATATGTGACATCCTTCTCAGGCGAGAAGGGCATCAGGAAGTCTACGATCGTCTCTTCGCCCTCGAACAGCTTCGTATTGTCCTTCGGAAAATAGGAAACATTCGTGGTAATACCCCATTTATAAGTGCCGGAGTCCGGTTCCAACTCACCTGATAAGATCTTAAACAGAGTAGTGGTGGCTGCGGTATTTGGGCCGACAAATGCGATCTTGTCGTCATGACCAACTGTAAAACTGATATTATCCAGAACCTTAACACCGTCAACTGTCTTACAAAGGTTCTCAACAGTAAGAACCTCATTTCCGATCTCACGGCTGGGTCTGAAGTCAATATAGGGATATTTTCTGCTGGAGGGTCTAATGTCGTCCAGCTCGATTTTCTCCAGAGCTTTCTTACGGGAGGTTGCCTGCTTGGATTTTGATGCATTGGCGGAGAAGCGCTGGATGAACTCCTGCAGCTCCTTGATCTTCTCTTCCTTCTTCTTATTCGCTTCCTTCATCTGCCTAACCATGAGCTGGCTGGATTCATACCAGAAGTCATAATTGCCGGCATAGAGCTGAATCTTCGCATAGTCGATATCTGCGATATGGGTACATACCTTATTCAGGAAATAACGGTCATGGGACACCACGATCACGGTATTCTCGAAGTTAATCAGAAACTCCTCCAGCCAGCGGATCGCTTCGAGGTCCAGATGGTTGGTCGGTTCGTCGAGCAGTAGGATATCAGGATTACCGAACAGTGCCTGAGCAAGCAGAACCTTCACCTTCTCACTGCCGTTTAATTCACTCATCTTCTTGTAATGAAGATCGGTCTCAATTCCGAGGCCGTTTAAGAGGGATGCGGCATTCGCTTCGGCTTCCCAGCCGTCCATGGAGGCAAATTCACCCTCCAGTTCACTAGCCTTAATTCCATCCTCTTCGGTGAAATCCTCCTTTGCATAAATCTCATCCTTTTCCTTCATGATTTCATAAAGGCGCTTATTACCCATGATAACGGTATTCAGTACCTCATAGGCATCATATTTGAAGTGGTCCTGCTGTAGGAAGGAGAGTCTCTGCCCCGGAGTGATGATAATATCACCCTTGGAGGGCTCCAGCTGCCCGCTTAATATCTTAAGGAAGGTTGATTTGCCGGCACCGTTGGCACCGATAATACCATAGCAGTTGCCCTCAGTGAACTTGATGTTCACATCCTCGAACAGTGCACGCTTTCCTAATCTTAGTGTTATGTTACTTGCCTGTATCATTGTGATCCTCCTGTATGGTCCCCGATTTTTCGACCATATCTAAATCTTCTTATTTAAACATCATTTCTATTTTACAGTATCCATCCGATTTTGCAAGCGGTTTTTGATAAACATGAGCTGACACTGTTGCCCTAGTGATGTGGCTCTGGTATAATAGTACCAAATAATACTAGAAAATATAGGATTTGCCAAACTGTCCGGTTACCGCATGCATATTTCTCATCACAGTTTGAGCAGGTCTGTTAATTAGGCGGTGTGTTATGAAACTTATACAAATGATAAAAAAAGTGAATTTCAGATTAGGATTAGTGCAGAAGATAACAGCAATCATAACCATAATTCTGATCGTTCCAATTACCCTCATCTTTACATATTACTTCAATGCTTATCAAAAGTCTCTGACAACAGATGCCCACAATAATCTTGGCAGAATATTGGATTCAATGGAGGGTATAGTGGAGGGGAATATAGATTCCATCCTCAATGTGTTTAATCAATTGAGCTATCGTCAGGAGCTGACTTATTTTCTGAATAGTAGAAACGATCTGAGTAGTCGGGAGCAGAACTACTATATCTCCTCCATCCATCAGGAATTAACGAATATACGGTATCTATATCCAAATAAGTTCTACCATATCTCCATATACTCCTCAAATAATCAGATCACTAATTTATTTGAATGGCAGTATCCCTTGTCTGAGCTTACTAAGGAAGCTTATTTTGAGGACATTGCCAATCATCCGGAGACGATTGTTTTTGGTGATATCCGAAAGACGAACTACCAAGCCTCTAATATTGATTTAAAGGATCTGAATTTGAATTATACGGATACCTTAGTATTACCTGCTTATCTGAAAATACATGACCTGAATTCAAAAAAGCTGATCGGTGTTGTCGAGATTGAAATGAGGGCCAACAAATTCTTGAATGTCAGTTCACTGAGTGGAGTCGATCAGGAATTTGATTATCTTATGTTGGATCATACGAATATGATCGTCTATCAGACCGGCAAACTGAATTCGACAAACTTTGAAAAGCTGAAGCTGGATCAGCCCAGTTCAATTATTGAGGTTCAGGTAGGAAACAGGACTTATATGATGGCATATAGCAGCAATCAGCGAACCGGATTAACAATCGCCATTCTTGTATCCAAGCATAAGGCGTTAAGCTTTGCCATTGAAATGATGGGAAAGATTGTTCTGGTATTATTCCTCGGAATATTAGTTATCATTCTCATGGTTTATTGGGTCATACGCAAGGTACTGCAACGCCTGTTAATCCTGGATGAGAAAATCCTTGAAATTGAGGCAGGAAAATTTGATGCCTATATTCATGATGATAATTATAACGATGAGATTGCTAACATCGGAAGATCCTTTAACCGGATGGCCTCCCGGCTGGATGGTTTGATTCGCTCAACAATTGAGAAGGAACAGGCGAAAAATGAAGCAGAAATGCGTGCACTTCAGGCTCAAATTAATCCACATTTCCTTTATAACACTCTTGATAACATGAGAATGCAATGCGAGATTGATGAGTACCCTATGGGAGAGAGTCTGGAAGCCCTGGGGAATCTATTCCGCTATAGTATTAAATGGGGAAGTAATGAGGTCCCCTTTGAAATGGAGTGGAATAATCTAAAGAATTATATTGCCATTATGAAAATGCGGTTTGGGGATGATATCTCAGTCATAATGGATTGTGAGACGGGTCTGCAAGATATCATTATACCGAAAATGATTCTTCAGCCTCTGGTAGAGAACTGTTTCCAGCATGGTTTTCAGCATGTGTTACCTCCGTGGAGCATCTATATGAAGGCTTACCTAGAGCAAAATAAATTAGTCATTTGGATCGAGGATAATGGTGACGGTATCAGCCTGGAGCAGCTGGACTATATTCGTTCCTGCCTAAATGATAATAAATCCATAAAGAGTAGTGAAACGATGCAAAATTCCATCGGTATTGTCAATGTTAAGAAACGGATAGAGATGATTTGCAGGCCGGGAAGCGAGATTAAGATCGAGAGTGAAGCAGGCAGCGGGACAAGAATCATAATATCTATCGTTTTGGAGGAGGAAGACCATGTTTAAAATATTGATTGCAGATGACGAGAGAGTAATCCGACAGGGTATTATAAAGATTCTGGATCGTAACATAGAGGAGGAACTGGTATTCATCGAAGCCAGAAATGGGTTGGAGGCCTTGGAGCTTTCTCAGAGGAAATCCCCGGACCTGATTATAACAGATATCAGAATGCCGGGCTGCAGCGGCTTAGAATTTATTCAGAAATTGCGAGAGATCAATGATTCGATTTCTATCATCATTCTTTCCGGCTTCGAAGATTTTGAATACGCCAGGGCCGCCCTGAGGCTGGGAGTCAAGGAATATGTAACGAAGCCCTTTAAATCCGGAGAATTTGTGGAGCTGATCAGAACCTATATCCATGAGATTAAATGCAAAACTGTCCGCACTAAGGAGATAACATCCCGAAACATTGAGAGTAAGCTGATGATCAGCCGAATGAGAAACGAGGTATTAAAGGCATTATTACTGAGTAATAACAGCAATGATGCGAAGCTTTTGGATGAAAAGCTGCAGGATTGCGGGGTACTTCTTCAAGCGACACTCTATATCTGTGCGGCGGTTCAATATGAAGTAAAGCAAGGAAATAAGGATTACATAGACTTTGCAATTCAGAATATATTGGAGGAATATCTGGATACCAACTGTGAATCTGATTCGATCTATATTGTCCCCCTTGAGATGGGAACGACAGGGATTATATTCGGAGGACGGGATCAGCTGGAGCTGAGGGAACAACTGAAGGAATTACTGGTGAAGGTAGGGAAGCTCTTTATAGAATATTATAGTTTGAAGGTCTTTACCGGGCTAGGGGATGTGGTCAGGGATCCCTATCATCTGCACCAATCCATGAAGCACGCCCTAATAGCTGCGGATATGAAGATCTATGAAACCATAGAGTCGATGGAGGATTATGATCAGATTAAGGATGGCCCTGAGTACAAGCCGGTGGAAATTGAGAAGCTATTAAAGCCGTTGGAGGAAGCAAACCCGATTTTAGTATCTAATGCATTTGATCGGATCATAACCGAGCCAAAATCAAAGAATGCTCTGACCACTATACACCGGGGCTATGAACAATTCAGTGAAATTGTTTATAAGAGGCTGGAGCATTTACAATATATCAATCCGGAGCTGTTGCCGAAGGTGAAAAGCTTCAGCAGCTTCTGGAGCTTTTCCGATATGAAACGAGAGATCAGGGATACACTTGGTAAATTACAGGAGACCGGGTTTCTCAGCAATAATGAGGCAGTCAACACCAGATTGCTGAACGATATACTGATCTATATTCAGGATCATATTACAGAAGAATTGGACTTGAACACAGTAGCAGAGCATTTTTCAAGAACACCCGGGTATATCAGCAGCCTGTTTAGCAAGCTGACCAATTCAGGGTTTAATAGTTACATTACCAATGAGAGAATTAAGATTGCCAAACGGTTGTTAAAGGATTGTACGATACCAATACTGAAGGTGGGAGAATTATGCGGTTATCCGAACCCAAAGTATTTTTCAGTGGTATTTAGGAAGGTTACCGGAGAAACTCCAACCTCTTATCGGGAGAAAAGAATCTGAATCAAGCTACTTTATTACAGATTCATAGCACTTATCGAATTGTTGATTTCACTTATAGTAAGGCGGTATACCATGTACTCTGCAGCTGCCTGCAGTTAATCCTGCAGCAGCTACTACAACAGTCCGAGCGGCTGTCCTGCAGATAATACCTGAGATACCGCCTACTTATATGTTAATTTTGTAACAAATTAAATATTGAACCTAATCATAATTTTTTGAACCTCTCTGACGGGTATGAACCAGCTATAATGACATTAAGAAACGGACAGCCGGTAAAGAAAGAGAGAGGTGAATGTTTTGAGCCTATTGGAGATGAAACATATAGAGAAAAGCTTTGGAAGATCCCAGGTACTTGACCGGGTACATTTTACTTTGAAGGCCGGTACAGTACATGCTTTGATGGGAGAAAACGGAGCAGGGAAATCAACTCTGATGAAAATACTTGCAGGAGTCTACAATAAGGATGCAGGTGAGATCTGGCTGGATGGACAACAGGTAAGTATCAATACACCGTCAGATGCACAGAGGCTGGGAGTAGCTATGATCCATCAGGAGCTATCCTATATTCCGCAGATGACCGTCGCAGAGAATATCTTCCTGGGGAGAGAACCGGGATCGGGAGTGTTCATTAACTACTCCAAAATGTATGAGGATACGAAAATGCTTCTACAGAGCCTTCAGCTGAAGGTGAAACCAAAGGCGAAAATGGCAGACTTAAAAATTGGGGACCAGCAGCTGATTGAAATAGCGAAGGCAATTTCCATGGAATCCAAAATCATTATCATGGATGAGCCCACATCAGCCTTATCCGATAAGGAGGTAGAAATCCTGTTCCGCGTAATCGAAGATCTGAAGAAGCAGGGTAAGGGCATTATCTATATCTCCCATAAAATGGACGAGATTTTCCGGATATCGGATGAGATTACAGTATTAAGAGATGGACATTATATCAATTCCTGGAAGTCCAGCGAAACAGACAATAATACCCTGATCAAAAACATGGTGGGCCGTGAGCTGAATGAAATTTATCCTAAGACGGAAACAGTAATCGGCAAAACAGTACTGGAGGTAAAAAACCTTACCCAAAAAGAATTTTTCAATGATATCAGCTTCGAACTGAAGGAGGGTGAAATTCTTGGTATCGCCGGGTTGGAAGGGGCCGGTAGGACAGAGGTAATGAATGCACTATTCGGTCTTATGAAAATTGAAGCCGGGGACATTCTCCTTATGGGACAAAGCCTTAAGATAACAGATCCGGAGCATGCAATCAGAAACGGCATCGCCTATGTAACCAATGACCGGAAACGGCAGGGACTGGTGCTTCAGATGAGTGTTGGACACAATTCATCCCTTGCTTCACTCAAGGAATTCACGAAGGGTCTCCTGCTGAATTCCAGAATAGAGAAGGAGCAGGTGAACAATCAGGTAAAAGCCTTAAAAATTAAGGTCAATACACCAAGACAGCTGGTATCCTCTCTATCCGGAGGAAATCAGCAGAAGGTGGTTTTATCGAAGTGGCTGATGAAAACACCACGCATCTTTATCATGGATGAACCCACTAGGGGAATTGACGTGGGAGCGAAGGCTGAGATTTATCGTCTGATGTGCGATTATGTGGCAAAGGGCAATTCCATCATAATGATATCCTCAGAGCTGCCTGAGCTGATGGGAATGACGGACCGGATTCTTGTCATGAGCAATGGATATCTGACGGGAGAATTTAAGCGTGGGGAGTTTGATCAGGAAACAATTATGAGCTGCGCTTTTGCTAGATTATAAAGAATGGAGAGAAAAGGGAATGATTAGTATAAAGAATGGAGAGAAGCAGATAGATACAAGGAAATTCCTGACTACCTATGCGACCTTTATAGGATTAATTATCCTAGTGATTATTTTTTCAATTATGAAGCCAAAATTTATTTCTCCTGATAATCTGCTGAACCTTCTGAGGCAGACATCAATTAACGGATTATTAGCAATCGGCATGACCTTCGTCGTATTAACCGGAGGAATTGACCTTTCGGTTGGTTCCATCCTGGGTGCCTCCGGTATGTTTGCAGCTCTGGTGGCTCAGAAGACCACCGGATTACCCTGGTGGCTGGCCGTACTGACGGGGCTTGGGGTCGGATTACTGTTAGGTACGATTAATGGAGTAGTGGTAGCCTATTTTAAGGTTCCTGCCTTTATCGCAACCCTCGGTATGATGAGTATTGCCAGAGGAGTTACCTTCATGGCGACAGATGCAAGACCGGTGCCGGGGCTAAATGCCAGCTTCTTAACCGTCGGCGGTGGAAGCGTCGGATCCATTCCGATTCCGGTTATTATTTTGGCAGCAGTGCTGGCAATTTGCTTTGTCTTCCTGTATAAGACGAGATACGGCAGGCATGTATATGCAACAGGCGGCAACGAAACAGCGGCCAGAGTATCCGGTATTAAGGTGAAGAGGATAAAGATGAGTGCCTATATGGTCGCCGGTGTTTTATCCGGTCTTGCCGGAATCATATTAACCTCCCGAGTCACCTCCGGTCTGGCACAAAGTGGACAGGGCTATGAAACAGATGCAATCGCAGCTGCTGTAATCGGAGGGAACAGTCTATCCGGCGGAAGGGGTCATCTGTGGGGTACCATAGTAGGCTTTTTGATCATTGGAGTACTGAACAACGGATTAGATATGTTGGCTGTATCATCTTACTGGCAGCTGGTCATCAAGGGAGTAATTATTGTTGCGGCAGTAATGATGGATTCAATGAATGAAACTAAATCATGAAAAATGATTAGTTCATTATAGACACAATATTACTAATTATGCATAGGAGGAAATGTTATGAAGTTATGGAAAAAGGGACTCGTAATGGTGTTGGCGGCGGCTGTGGCGATTGGCTCCATTGGCTGTTCAGCAAAAGAAGAGAAGAAGGACAGCGCAGGACAGACAGAAACCAAGAAAAGTGATGATAAAATCGTTCTCGGAATGACCTTGTACAGTCTTAAAAATGAATTTACTGTAAGACTTGCAAATTCTGCAACAGCAAAGGCGAAGGAACTGGGTGTTGAAATTAAGATATATGACGGCGATTATGATCCCAGTAATCAGATCAGCCAGATTGAAACAATGATTTCGGACGGTGTGGACGGTATCATTTTAAATCCCCAGGATGCAGAAGCACTCGCAGTAGGTGTAGATCGTGCTGTAGCTGCCGGCATTCCGGTAGTAGGTGTCAATACCAGAGTAAACAGTGATAAGCTGACCAGCTATGTTGGCTCCAAGGATGTCTATGCAGGTGAGCTGGAGACCCAGTATATGGTAGATTTATTAGGAAATAAATTCAATGCTGTCATCATCGAGGGTCCTTTGGGTCAGTCAGCACAGATTGAAAGACGTCAGGGTATCCAGAATATCCTCGATAAAAATCCCGATATCAACATTATTGCAGAGAAAACTGCGAACTGGTCAAGAGCCGAGGCTATGACCGTTATGGAAAACTGGCTGAACGCTTTTGATAACATTGATGCAGTGATCGCAGAAAATGATGAGATGGCATTGGGTGCAAGAGAAGCCATCAAAGCAAAGGGCCTTGACATTCCCTGCATCGGTGTGGATGGAATTACGGATGCTTTAAATGCAGTAGAGCAGGGAGATATGGTAGCTTCCATTTTCCAGGATGGTGCAGGACAGGGAAGTAAGGCAGTAGAAGTGTTAGTTGAGGCAGTGAAGGGTAATAAGGTAGAAAGTGAATATTGGATTGACTTTGAGTTAGTGACCAAGGATAACGTAGCAGAGTTCAAGAAGAGAGCTCAGTAATACGGTGAATAAAACACGTAGGCAGCTCAGAATGGCGGACTAAGCCATTCTGAGGCTTTTGCCGGAAGAAGTATGATACGAACTGATTATAGCGATACCGTTATTTCATAAAATAGAACATACGCATAAGGAGGATTCATTATGTTACCATATAATAAAGTTGATATAGAATTTTCATTACAGGGGAAAACAGCCATTATTACCGGAGGAGCTGCCGGAATCGGTTATGGAACAGCGAAGTTTTTCGTTGAAAAAGGAGCGAATGTATTTCTGGCTGATCTCAATCCCGAGGTAGCCGGAATCGCGAAGCAACTCTCGGACAAGGCTAGCGGTCTAGCAGGAGACATTACCAATAGTGATTACCGCAAGGCGGTCCTTGAGGCAGCAGTGAAGGAATTCGGACAAGTGGATATCCTGGTAAACTGTGCCGGAATTGTAGCACTGGACGATGCCGAGGTTATCAGTGAGGCAATGTGGGATAAGACGATGGCGATTAATCTGAAGGCCTCCTTCATGATGGCACAGGCTTTCGGAAAATATCTGATTGACCATAAGCTTCCCGGTTCTATTGTCAATATGGCATCCCAGGCAGGTGTCATCGCTCTGGATAAGCATGTTGCTTATTGTGCAAGTAAGGGTGCAATCATTTCCATGACCCAGGTTATGGCTCTGGAATGGGGAGAATACGGCATCCGCGTGAACTGTGTATCCCCTACGGTAGTACTTACCGAGCTGGGCAAGAAAGCCTGGGCCGGCGAGGTAGGGGAGGCCTTCAAAGCAGAAATGCCTTCCAAGCGTTTTGCTGAAGTGGATGAAATTGCAGGAGCGATTGCCTTCCTCTGCAGTAATGCAGCCGGAATGATTACCGGACACAACCTGCTCATTGACGGTGGCTACACTATTAAATAAATCAATTCAGTAGCGGAGTAAGTTGTAAGGACGGAAGGCTTAACTATAAATATAAGGTTGCTGCTGTTGGCAGCAGAGAAGAATAGGAGGACATAGTATGCAGCGAATTCTTAATAATCCCGATGATATCGTTGACGAAATGCTGAAAGGCTTTCTGAAAACCCACAGTGATGTGGTAGAGAAAACAGAGAATCCCAGAGTGGTTAAGGTGAAGGGGGCTCCCTATGACCGCGTAGGCGTGGTTACCGGTGGCGGTTCAGGACATAAGCCGGCATTCATCGGCTATATTGGTGAAAACATGTGTGATGCAGTGGCAGTCGGAGAGATATGTTCTTCCCCCACGGCGGCAGCTTTCCTGGATGCCTTTAAAGCAGCCAATGGCGGCAAGGGTATTGCCTGCCTGTACGGTAATTACTCCGGTGATAATATGAACGTTAAGATGGCAGTGAAGATGGCGAAGAAGGAAGGCATCGAAGTAAAAACTGTCGTAGCCAATGATGATGTTGCAAGTGCTCCGAAGGATCAGAGGGAGAAGCGACGCGGTGTTGCCGGTGAGGTTCTGATGTGGAAAGTAGGCGGTGCTAAGGCAGCTACCGGTGCTTCCCTGGATGAGGTAATCGAAGCTGCTCAGAAAGCAATCGACAATACCAGAAGTGTAGGTATCGGCCTGACCCCTTGTACCCTTCCTGCAGTTGGACATCCTAATTTTGAGATCAAGGAAGGAACGATGGAGGTAGGTATCGGACATCACGGAGAGCCAGGCATCGAAGTAACCGAGCTGGAGACTGCTGCACAGATGGCAAAGCGCATGGTGGATATCGTTCTTCCGGATTACCCGTTCGTATCAGGAGATGAAGTGGTCGTATTGGTATCCGGTCTTGGAGCCACACCAGTGATGGAATTGTATGTATTATTCGATGAGATAGACCGTCTCTTAAGTGCTCAGGGAATCAAAATCCACCGGTCATATGTGGGTAATTATTTCACCTCCCTGGAGATGATGGGAGCAACCTTGACGATAATGAAGCTTGATGAAGAATTAAAGGAATTGGTGGATATGCCTGCTTACAGTATGGGTCTGAAGCAGAAATAGTACCGGAATACAAGCTTACATCTAGGAAAGAAGGGTTAGTTTATGAGTACATTTTATAATAAGGATGGGAAAGTTGTCCTGCTTCATATGGTAAAAGCGATTCAGAAAAATAAGGACTATCTGGGCGAGGTCGACGGATTAATCGGTGATGGCGATCATGGCATGAATATGAATAAAGGGTTTTCAGTATTTGAAAGTCGTTTTGCAGATAAGGAGTTTACCTTTACGGAAGGACTTGGCGAGCTAGGAACCATCCTATTCAATGAAATCGGCGGATCCATGGGACCGATCTACGGAACCATCTTAATGGATATGGCTGAAGCAGGAATCGACCTGGAGGTGATTAGCCCGAACGATCTCGGTGTTATGCTACAGGCCGGACTGATGGGACTTTATGATATCGTAGAAGCCAGGGTAGGAGATAAAACCCTGGTAGATACACTTGCTCCGGCTACTCAGGCGATCCAGGAGGCAGCAGATCAGGGAGTAGAATATAAGGAAGCCCTGGAGCGTATGCGAATCGCAGCTGAGAAGGGCAAGAACACCACGAAGGAGCTGGTTGCAAAGTTCGGTCGTTCCAGCCGATTAGGGGAGCGATCCAGAGGTGTTCTGGATGCGGGTGCAACCTCCTGCTATATCATCCTAAATGCTATAGCGGAAGGGATACAATCTGTATTGGTATAAGAGGTATTAATTGAACAGATGGGAGGATTAGTGACAGTGAAAATAGCAATTGGCTGTGATGAAGCAGCATATAATCTAAAAGTAATTATTAAGGAGCATCTCTTGAGTAAGGGGATAGAAGTTGTAGACTATGGTGCTGATCAAGGCGATGTTGTACTTTATCCGGATGTAGCACAGGCAGTAGCACAGGCAGTGGCCGATGGTTTATTCGAACGGGCTATCCTGCTCTGCGGAACCGGAATCGGAATGGCTATTACAGCGAATAAGGTTCCTGGAATTCGTGCAGCGGTCTGCCATGATCCCTTCTCTACGGAACGGGCAAGAAAAAGTAACAATGCCCAGATCATGTGCCTCGGGGAAAGAGTACTCGGCGTGGAATTAGCTAAGACTCTGGTGGATATTTGGCTTGTTTCGGAATTCCAGGGTGGAGGGTCCGCCCCCAAGGTAGAACGGATCATGGAAGTAGAGCAATCATACTTTAATAAAGAAAGTTCACAATGTTAGAAAACCACTTACAATAAATCGTAAGAAACAAACTCTTTTCGTTCCCTATTCACTTGTTACAGAAAAGCAGCCGGAATTTCCAGATTGGATCGGGAATTACCGGCTACTTTTTTGTTAATCGATTTTTATGAAATAAAACTTTGCCTCAAGGCAGAATCCGGATTTGATGTTTTATTTCGATAGCAGTGCGATCTCTTCCAGTCTGTCCATGATTGGCAGGTGCTGAGTACAGAGGGATTCACACTGACCGCAGCGGATACATTCAGCTGCCATAGAGGCTGGGATATGCCAATGCCATTTCAGACGGTTCTCAATGCTATTCCCCAGGATCTTCTCGTTATAAGCATCCATGAACTTCGGGATATCGATCTCCTTCGGGCAGAATTTACAATAAGCACAGCCCGTACAGAGATTATTCAGGGCAACACCCTTGTTCTCATATTCTGCATAGATCTCTTCTGCGGATATCTCCTCAAGTCCTTCCACGGAACGGACTGCATCATCCACATGCTGTTTCGTTGTACAGCCGGCCAGTGTAACGGAGATCTCCTTGTGGGAGGCTACGAAACGGAGTGCAGCCTGAGGAACGGTAAGCTCAGTACCCTCAGCCAGGTAACGAAAGATACCGGGGTTACTGGGAATCAGACCACCACCGAGGGGATTCATGACGACGATACCCATGCCCCTGTTGGCAGCAGCGGAGATTCCTGCCTGACGGAAGCGGTAATTCAAAGCATTATATCCGATTAACATTCCCTGAAAGGAGTCTGTCTCGATGACCTTCTCCAAATCACTTCCCTGCATATGGGAGGAGAAGGTGATATTTTTAATCAAGCCATCCTTCTTCGCCTGTTCAAAGTAAGGATACAGGATATCATATTGCTTACGAAAGGATTCTAAGTCCATTAGGCACCACAGATAATAGAAATCCAGGTAATCCACTTTTAACCTCTTAATAGAATTCTCCAGTCTACGTCTGAATTCATCGGCCGTTCCCTTATGGTTTATCGTTCCCATATTCATTTTTGAGGAGATATAGAAGCTGTCCCTAGGAAGCTGGGATAGGGCTAATCCGGTAATCACTTCACTTTTATCCTGGCAATAGAACGGGGCACTGTCAAAGAAATTAATGCCCTTCTCGTGGGCATATAGTACGACTTCCGCACATTTGCCGAGGTTGCCGGCACTGACGTCTTCATCGTTATATCTCATGGTTCCCATTCCGACTGCGGAAACCTTCATCCCGGTATTGCCATAATGCTTGTAGTACATGGTATCTTCCTCCTACATACTTACGTATTCCTACTATAATTGTAAATGAGTCGTTCAATAGTATATCACAGTTTGGTGCACCACTCAATGGATTATCCTATATTTTCGCAAACGGTTTCGTGGATTACCGATTGGCAGGATTTCTCTGTTTTGTTTGACTTTTAAATATAACTTGGTTAGAATGTAAATAGCAACTTGACAGGGATTAGTGAAAGCAACAGCTTTCATGGCGGTGGTTCTATGGCAATTAATAAAGCGATGAGGCTCGCCTTAAAGGCTCTGTCTTATCCTGATCTGGATACAAAGAAGACCTATAAGCTTCAACGGCAGGTGGCTGTTGCGGTTCATCCCTACTTTAAGCCCTTGTATGAGATATGGGATCATACGATCAAAGGCTTGGATCATGAGATTCCCGTCCGTATCTTTTGGCCGCCCGATTTGGTGGGGATGCATAAGATTCTGCTTTTTTTTCATGGCGGAGGCTGGGTCATCGGTAATATAGACAGTTATAGTAAGGTATGCTCTACCATGGCAAAGCAGACAGGGCATATTGTTATCTCTGTGGACTACCGTCTGGCACCGGAGCATCGCTTTCCCGCAGCCTGTGAAGACTGCTATATGGTTGCCAGGGAAATCTTCAAAGAAGCTGAGCTTTTTGATGTGAAACAGGAGAATATAACCCTGATCGGAGACAGTGCAGGAGGTAATCTTGCTGCGGTGGTATCCCTTATGGCAAGGGACAGGGGAGAATTTCGCCCCGCAAAACAGATCCTTCTATATCCTGCCACCGCCAGTGACCATAGTAAAACCTCTCCCTTTCCTTCCGTAAGGGAAAATGGGTCCGGTTATCTGCTAACGACTAAGAGAATTAATGATTTTATGGAATTATATATCAGCTCTGAGGAGGATTTAAAGAATCCCTATCTCGCTCCGCTGTTAGCCTCTGATTTGTCGCGTCAGCCAAGGACCCTCATTATCACAGCGGAATACGATCCACTCAGAGATGAGGCAGAGGAGTACGGCAAGAAACTGGAGGAGTATGGGAATACCGTAGAGGTATACAGGATGATGAATGCCCTGCATGGTTTTATCACACTTCCGAAGCATTTTGTCCATGTGAAGAGGACCTATGAACTGATAAATCCTTTTCTGATGTTTGAACCCTGATGGAACTAGATTTGACTTAACTCCGGCAACGGCCGGGGACAGCCCTAACTGCTATACGGAAAGGAGTATATTGTAATCCATGACCAGAAGAAAGCCCGTTGAGTGGACAAGACTGGATAATGCAGCTAAGATATTCCCTCCCACGATGAATGAGAAGGATACGAAGGTGTTCCGTTTTGTCTGTGAGATGAAGGATGAGGTGGAGAAGGAATTACTCCAGGAAGCGCTGAACCGTACGATGCTCCTTTTCCCTTTTTATCGGAGCGTACTAAGGAGGGGGGTCTTTTGGTACTATTTTGAGAATACTGAGCAGAACCCCGAAGTGAGGGAAGAGAATAAGCTGCCCTGCAGTATGCTCTACCATCCTAACCGCAAGAATCTGCTGTTTGAAGTAACCTATTATAAGAAGAGAATCAATCTGGAGGTCTTCCATTCCCTGACCGACGGAACAGGAGCCCTCGCTTTCCTGAAGACTCTGCTTTATTATTATATAACCGAGAGATACAACAAAGACTTTAACGGTCAGATTCCGGACTTGGATTATGATGCTTCCCTAACGCAGAAGATGGATGACAGCTTTCTGAAGCATTATACAGGAAATAAGAAGCCGAAGAGGATTAAGCTGGCGAAGGCTTACCATATTCAGGGACGCAGACCGATCGATAACCGTATCAAGGTCATCGAGGGGGAGATGCCGGTGAAGGAGGTAATCGAGCTGGCTCACCACCATCAATGCACCCTTACGGTGTATCTGACAGCACTTTTCATTCAGTCCATCTATCGGGAGATGCCCACCCGTAGCAGGAAGTATCCGGTGATACTTACTGTGCCGGTTAACTTAAGAACCTATTTTCCGTCGGTTACCGCCAGGAACTTTTTCGGTACCATTAATGTCAGATATCATTTTGGTAAGAGCTCGGACAAGTTGGAGGATATCATAGCGGAGGTAAAGACAGCATTTGACCGGGAGCTGAAGGAAGAGAAGCTGAGAGAGCATATGAATCGGCTTGGAGCCCTGGAGCATAACGCTTTCATGAGGGTGGTTCCACTTTTTATTAAGGATGTCGTATTACGATTTGCAAAATATTTAAGTGACAGGGGAATTACAGCGACCCTCTCCAATGTGGGAAGGATAGCGATGGCAGAGGAGCTCACACCCTATATCAATATGCTTAATTGCTTTACCAGTGCAATCAGACCACAGATTGCAATCTGCTCTTACCAGAATAAGCTGGTGGTGAGCTTTGCTTCTCCGTTTGTCGGAACGGACATTCAGAAGAATTTCTATCGGAGTTTGGCACAGGAGGGTGTACCGATTACGATATCCACTAATTCCGGAGATTTGTAAGTCCGGTTCAAAGGCAATATAATCAGATTTCTTGGTCAGAATGGAGAAATGATATGCAGCTTTGTGAACATTGTAAGGTAAATATAAGAGGAGATCATCATATCTGTCCTCTGTGCGGTGGACCGGTTAAGGGAGAAGGGAAGCCTGAAGAAGAGGTATTTCCCTATATCCAAACGATATATCAGGAGTTTAATATATTTATACGCATTATTATTCTGGTCTCCGTTGTTGCCGTAGTAATCAGCGTTGCGGTAAATGCGATTTTTACGAGGGAGTCCAAATGGTCTCTGCTTGTAGCAGCTGCCGTCGCTTGTATGTGGATCAGTCTGTTTATCCTGATCCGTAAGAAGAATAATATTCCGAAGACGATTGTCTGGCAGGTTGGACTAATCAGTGTTCTGTCCGTCCTATGGGACCATTCTATGGGCTGGATCGGCTGGTCAATCGATTATGTCATCCCCTCGGTATGGGTCGCTGCCATGATCGTGATGGCGATCGGAGCGAAGCTCTTAAAGATCGGAGTCAGGGATTTAATCGTTTATCTCTTCGTGGATGCGATTTTTGGTTTTGTACCATTGATTTTTCTGCTGTTTGGATGGCTGAAGGTGATGTATCCTTCCGTGATTTGTGTTGCTGCCAGTGCGATTTCTCTGGCTGCACTGGTTATTTTCGAGGGGGATAATATGAAGACCGAACTAAATAAAAGAATGCATATTTAACCTACAGGAAAGGAACCAAAATAATGAGTATCTTTGCGCTAAAGCTGATTGCTATCATTACGATGCTGATCGATCATACCGGAGCAGTCCTATTACGGTCGAATGCGGAGTTGTATTGGCCGGCACGTACAATTGGAAGGATTGCTTTTCCGATCTTTGTATTCATGCTGGTGGAGGGCTTCCATCATACCAGTAATATCCGTAAATACTTGACCAGACTGGGGATCTTCGCTCTCATATCCGAGATTCCGTTTGATATGGCGTTTTATAAAGGTTTTTATTACAGAGATTTCGTTTCGGATTTTAAGGCTTCCTTTACGAATGAAGCCACCTTTCATTTATTCCTTAAGAATGTATTTTCCTATCAGAATGTATTCTTTACTCTGTTCTTAGGCTTATTCGCTATCTATTGTATAAGCATGATTGAAAAGAGATTTAAGAAGGAGGTCATACTCAGTAATATTTTTCAGGCACTGGTCACCATTGCCTTCTGCGCCGCAGCTGTATTACTCCGAACAGATTACGATATGAAGGGAATCCTGCTGATTGTTGCCTTCTATCTGTTCCGAGGAAGTAAGATTATCACCACGGTATGTCTCCTGATTATTATCATTACCTTCTTCCCCAGTTCAAAGGGTAACATAAATATTGAAACCTTCGCACTGCTGGGTATGATACCGATTGCCTTTTATAAAGGGAAAAAGGGTAAAAATATAAAATATTTCTTTTATATTTTTTACCCTGCACATCTTCTTATTTTATGGTTTGTTTCAGCCTTCCTATAGGAACAATATCATACATGATGATCAGAACTACGCAATAGAGTAAGGAAGCCTATATATCATAATAGGTCTCCCGTTCCGGAACATGCCTCGTTGCCTGAGAGTCGTAACTGGAATCTTCCCTGGCGTGGGGTGGCTTCTCCGGAAAATACCTTCTGGAATCCAGATTCGAGATGCTTTGTGCAGAAGGAAAACGGTAGTAGGTTTTGCGGGATGGCTCATATAGCATGATTATAATCCTCCTTTGTCAGAGTATCATAATAATGATCGCTGATTCATTTACTGTTATTGTTCGTAACTCTGCAAATTATATACTAGTAATATAAGTGAACCAGAAGTGATTTACAAAATTTAACTGAAATATAAATAAGACAGGCCGGTGAAAGCATGATTTCCTTCCATATCTCAGAGATAAAGCCTTTTATGGCAAAGCTTCTGACCAATACTGTATTTGACCATTATATTCTGAAGGAACTGGAGATCCAGACCTTTACCACCTTCCACATCTCCGGGAAGTTCAATGAGGACTTCTTCTCGAAGGAGGAGCTGGAGGAGCGGGGCAACAGCAGAGCGGTTACCTGGAGTGAGCTTAGGGGTATCGCCTTTTCCATGATCAAAGGCAATAAGACTCCGCTGGCTATGAAGCTTATATTCCAGCTGCCACAGGATGAATCGGAGGAGCTGGTAAGAAGCCTCGGAGGGAAGCTAAAGCCTGAGGAGGTTGGAGGACTCTACCTGAATATTCGCTTTGAGAAGGGAGAGCTTCGGATTATCTCCGGTACTGCTATTAAGACCTTTACGTTGGATAAGACCCTGGAACAGGAATGGGATTCAAGGGTAAGAAGCTTCTTAAGACAGCAGGGGATTGCCTGCGAAGAGGATTAGTGGAAAACTTCATAGGTGCAAACTTGTTAGCACTCTTGCACAAAGAGTGCTAATTTTATATTGACATTTACAAATTTCAGTATTATCATTACAAATGTAGCGGGCTATCAACGAAATAGTCCGATGAGCCTTCGGCTGATTATTGATAAATTTATATTGTTATATTATATACATCAGGAAAGGAATGAAATGATTATGAGTACAAGAAGAGGTAATTTATCCATTCATTCGGAGAACATATTTCCGATCATCAAAAAGTGGTTATATTCTGACCATGACATCTTTGTCCGGGAGCTGATCTCCAACGCCAGTGACGCCATCACGAAGCTTAAGAAGCTGGAGGTGATGGGAGAGGCTGTTCTTCCCGAGGACAACCGCTTTCAGATCGTGGTTACCATCAATCCGGAGGAGAAGTCCATCTGCTTCTCTGATAATGGAATCGGTATGACGGAAGAGGAAGTGGATGAGTTTATTAACCAGATTGCCTTCTCAGGTGCCCAGAAATTCTTAGAGAAGTATAAGGATAAGACAAATGAGGACCAGATTATCGGCCATTTCGGTCTCGGCTTCTATTCTTCCTTTATGGTAGCAGGGAAGGTTACGATCGATTCGCTGTCCTGGCAGCCCGGTGCTAAACCTGTTCATTGGGAATCCGAGGAAGGGACTGAATTTGAGATGGGCGAGGGTACCCGTACGGAACGTGGTACTGATATTACACTGTATCTGAACGAGGACAGCTATGAATTCTCCAATGAGTATCGTGTAAGAGAAATTCTTCAGAAATACTGCTCCTTCATGCCGGTAGAGATATACTTTAAGAATGCCAATACCCCGGAGGAAGAGAAGACTGAGGAGCAGGAGATGATTGATGCATCTGTGGATGAGGAAGGTAAGGCCTCAGAGCATGCAGACAAGAAAACAGAGGAGAAGAAGCCTCAGCCAATCAATAACCCGAAACCGCTCTGGGTGAAGCACCCGAATGACTGTACCGAGGAGGAATATAAGAGCTTCTATCGGGAGGTGTTCCATGATTATAAGGAGCCTTTGTTCTGGATCCACCTGAACATGGACTATCCATTCAATTTAAAGGGTATTCTGTATTTCCCGAAGATCAATCTCGAATATGATTCCTTAGAAGGCGTCATCAAGCTATATAACAACCAGGTATTCGTTGCAGACAATATCAAGGAGGTAATACCTGAGTTCCTGATGCTGCTGAAGGGAGTCATTGATTGCCCGGATCTGCCGTTGAATGTGTCCAGAAGTGCATTGCAGAATGACGGCTTCGTTAAGAAGATTTCAGAATATATTTCGAAAAAGGTAGCAGATAA
>JAEZHX010000086.1 GCA_023436765.1 Bacillota bacterium | reverse complement strand
AAAATTCAAATTTTTGTTTTCCTGTAATCTGGAAGGGTCCGGGAACAGCGCGATGACCACATGGAGTACCAAAGAAGTCCGTATCAAAGAAGTACGGAGTTCCATCCGGCTTTTCAAAAAGCTGCTCGGTCTGGAAGCCGGCACCAAGTATTTCGGTGGTTATAATATCAGAGGCATTATCGATCAGTAGGTCAGGGTTAATAATATCAATTACAACCTTATGTGCCACCCGGTCAATGAAATATTCTATGCCTGAGGCTTCATATAATTTTGCGCCTTTCTCTTTTTTGTAAGCAAGGGCTCTATTAAAATAAACATTGTTTTCAATATATACCGCTAGGGGGTCAGGATTGGACAGACTTGCATAGGTGGGCTTCTCCTCTTCCTCGTTGTTGTCTTCCCCCTCTTTCTGCGGTTTTGGCGGCTGACCGCCTGCTGCAAACATTCTTCGAATTTTATCCCACGGCTTCTCATCGTCAGATCCCGGGCACTTGTTATAAACAGCTGTTCCGACCGGATAGGTTAAGACAGCGTTTGTGAAGGGTGTAATCTCTTCAGGAGTTACAATATTGTTACCAAAAAATGCTTCCAGATATGGCTCGTCCGAGCGGGTGTCGCCCTTCGCACGGAGGAAGATGTTATTATAATAACGGTCATCTCCACCCGTAAATCTGGCCATACCTGCAATGGAAGTACTATGAGGGACGTGATAGGGCGTATGCCTGTTCAATTCATTTCCGATGGATATGGTTCCGGCAAATAAGTTATGTACCAGGGCACAGCTATGGCTCAACGTTTTAAATGCATGACCGGATAGGAAAATATTATGATCCACCATGGTAGGTCCATGGCTCACTTCTACCAGCATATCTTCACTATCATTACCAAACATAATATTATTGCAGACACGGGTTCCCTGTGCCTGCCAATCCAGCCAAACACCACGGAAGGAGTCGTGGATCATATTATTTTTTATAATGGTATCAATTGCAGCATGGAGCTTGATTCCGCCAACCTCTGCACCTTCAAATTCTCTTTTGTATCTTATATGGTAGATATGATTGTTTTCTATCTGACTGAATACACACCCCAAATGTCCTACAATACCGGCTTGACCACAATTGAATATAAGGTTATTACGTACAATGTGACCACCTATATTATCCTTATTCCAACCATGATTAACTGCTCTGAAGATAACCTCCTGCTCACGCTGATGGCCCATCTTGGTAAAGATATTCGTCCATTCATTATGACCGGTACTCTCTTCCTTACCCAGACTGATTCCGCTGCAGCGGGACTCACTGATCCTGTTGTTTTCAATGATCCAACCCTTACTCCAGTGAGGGCCGATCAGACCTTCCTGCAAAGCGGTCGGCGGTGCCCATTGAGTAGCCGCCTGTTTCATGGTAAATCCGCGAACCGTGATATAATTGCACCCGGGATTAGCTGGCCAGAAGCAGAAACGGCGTACATTTATCTCAACATTCCCTTTTGTGGGGTCTTCCCCCTGAAAGTTGGCATAGATGGTGGTATTGTAATCGTCAACCTCAGCATACCATGCATAGACTGAGAAATCCGGCTCCAGCGATGTCTCCGACTTCTTCGGCTCACGTACGGCATCAATTGAGACTGCTTCGTACATCGCGTGTCCATCCAGATAAACCTCACCCAGGTGGAATACTCTGTCTTTTGTAAAGAGCCAATCCCCATACAAAGCTTCCCTATATGGATTGAACTCTCCAAAAAACTTATTATCAATCACCGTTTTCCATATGCCTTGATCTCTTTCCCATTCAGTGACAGTCTCTGCACCCGTAATAACAACATTTTCACCTTCAGCTGCCAGATAGGTGATTCGCTGTGAAGCAGTACCACCGCTTTTTGGATTAACCCATTCACGGTAAATTCCCTCATGGACAGTAATCACATCACCCGGCTTCGCTATGTAAGCAGCTTTACTGATTGTCAAAAAGGGCTGGCTTTCGGTTCCGGGGTTTAAATCACTACCGATCTTTTTAACGTGGTAATTCATAATTCCATCCTCCTGGAAAATAATATATATTTATTTTATATCACTTCTGTCAGGAATCAATGTATTATATACTACATATTATTAATTATGTTCTTTTATTGATACGAGCACTAAGCTAGGTTCACGTGAAGAAATATAATGCGAGATGTAGCATGCCATTATTAGTAAAACATTATGAGAGAATTAAGGGTGTTAAAAATCCTTTAAAGTGGGATAATACATTATAGATCCCTCTCACAGGACAATAATAAGAAAAAGGACATGAGAGTGACAAGCTTTCACGTCCTTTTTCAATCGTAATAATTCGGGAGTAAAACTTGTATAAATTTATTTTTTTATGTAACCTTTTAATTTATACAACGAATAATCAGTATCAAACGAAAGATATTCAAACGAGGTGCACTTCATATGATTTCTGACAAATCATTGTATTCTTCCTTTTTAAAGGGTGATATATCATCCTTTGAGGAGCTAGTAATACGATATCGTCATAGTTTGGTTTATTTTATCATGCAATATGTCAAGAGCTATCATATAGCTGAAGATATAGCACAGGAGGTTTTTGCTTATATCTATATTAATCCTGAGCGTTACTCCACGGATTATACTTTTAAAACATTTTTATTTATGTTAGGTAAAAGACGCGCTATTGATTCTATTAGAAAGGGAACCAGGTTTCAATCCATTCAATTGGAAGAGGCTGACTTAAGGGATAGCAATTCTCTGGATGATATTATTTTTATGAAGGAAGATATCGCTATTTTGAGAAAATATATCAATGAGCTAAAGCCTGAATATCGCCAAGTCATTGCTTTAATTGATATAAGCGGATTATCCTTGGCCGAAACCGCAAAAATAATGGACAAATCAGTATCAGCGATAAAAGTGCTGTCACACCGAGCCAAGAAACGTCTAAAACAGATTATGGAGAAAGGGGGTTTTTCCTATGAAATCTGATCGTGAGTTCTTGGACGGTATTTACGCAAAGGTAGAAAAAATCACATCATCTATCTCAGATAAAAATCTAGAACTTAATGAGTACAACACTAAGAAAACTCAAAAAAACCATGTATCTTATATTAGGTATGTAAAATATGCTGGCGTGGCTGCAGGTTTCTTATTGCTGATATCCTCTACTCTATATGCCAATAGCTATGTGAAAAGGAACAAGCAGATTGCTAATCAACCTGAACCAGGTAAAACAAGAATGATGAGCTATACGGATTACCTAATAGGTAACGCAACAGATATATTAGCAGTTAAAGCAAGCCACGAAAACAGCGATATGGCTTTGAGCGTAATTAAGATCTATAGAAGCTCCGAACCTAAGGCAAATGTCTTTCATTATTTAAGCAATGATGTAGTTGGCTTAAGCGTTGATCAATCAGCGATTGTCTTTATTAATGCTGACTCCCGGGATACTCCGATTATGGACGTCTTTGTATGGGAGCCTGATAGCAATCGCTATGTTAACCCCTATGGTGAAATAGTAACTGAAGAAATCATAAACAATTCTAAATAATTAAAAGAAAGAAGGACTAATATCATGAGAAAATTAACTATATTTCTATTAACAGCAACTTTATCCTTAGGAGCCATTACCGGCTGTTCCAAGGATGACACGAAGAATCCGTCAACTGATAATAATGTAACGAATAATGTAACAGAGAATACGACCGGTACAGAAACAGACAATATCACTAACAGTCCGGCACAAAATGAAACGAATAACAGTGTAGATACAAATAATACGAATAAAACGGATGTTACCGTCGATGATATCTTAAATGCAATTAAGACTGCTTATGGGGAAAATTACCTTCCCAATGCAGAGATTCCCGCTGAAGCATTGGAATTAGAATTCGGTCTTACCCCCGATATGTATGAAGCAGTAAAGGCTGAGCAGCCCATGATTGGTGCTCATGCTGACAGAGTGGTTATCGTAAAGGCTGCAGAAGGAAAAGCAGATGCTGTAGAAGCTGCTTTGACTACTGCTAAAGAAAACAAAATAAACGATACGTTCCAGTACCCTATGAATCTGCCTAAGATTAATGCAACCCAGATCGTTCGTAATGGGGACTATGTATGTTTCCTCCTGGTAGGAGCTGCTAATGAAAATATGGAGGCAACTGAAGAGGAAGCAAAGAAGTTCGCAGAGGATGAGGTACAAAAGGGAGTCAAAGCATTTAATGACCTCTTCTAATAAATGAGGAACTCTAAATGGTATTCAGTAGCTTAACTTTTTTATTTTATTTTTTGCCGGCAATGATTATTCTGTATTTTCTAGTGCCGGAAAAACTAAAAAATTTAGTAATGATCATAGCCAGCTTTGTATTTTTTGCGTGGGGTGAAATTAGATTTATTCCCATTATGTTTTTGCTTTCCATTGAGGATTTTATATGTGCGAAGCTAATGGAAAAACACCGTAACAATAAAAAAAAGCGGCGAATTTATATGCTAATATCCGTATGCAGTAATTTAGGTGTGCTTATCTATTTTAAGTACACCAATTTCTTCATGGGTAATTTATTTGGAATGTTTGGGATGGAATCTCCATTCAAACAAATCATACTTCCGATTGGTGTATCCTTTAATACATTTCAATCCATCTCCTATGCTATTGATGTATACAGAGGTACAACAAGCTGTGAAAAGAAATTCTATAATTACCTGGCCTATACCACATTGTTTCCCCAGATTATTGCCGGACCAATCGTTAGGTATGTGACGGTTGAAAATGACCTGGACGACCATAAGCTTACGCACAACAGCTTTTCTATTGGAATGCGTCGCTTTATCATAGGCTTAGGAAAAAAAGTCTTAATTGCTAACAATGTAGGGCTTATATGGAGCCAAATATCAGAAGGAACTGCCGGAGAGGTATCTGTTCTCTTATATTGGATTGGAATAACCGCATATACCTTTCAGATATATTATGACTTTTCCGGTTATTCTGATATGGCAATTGGGCTGGCAAGGGTATTTGGATTTAGCTTTGATGAGAACTTCAACTATCCCTATATATCAAAAAGTATCACTGAGTTCTGGCGCCGATGGCACATCACCCTTGGAGCCTGGTTTCGCGATTATGTATATATCCCCCTCGGCGGGAACAGATGCTCAAAGCTGAAGCACCTAAGAAACTTACTTGTTGTATGGGCTTTGACAGGATTTTGGCATGGAGCCTCCTGGAACTTTGTCCTATGGGGATTATATTTTGCGGTGATATTAATAGCTGAAAAATACTTTCTATTAAAGTTGCTGGATCAGCTGCCAGCCGTATTCAGACACGTATATACGCTTCTCCTTGTAATGATCAGTTGGGTAATTTTCTACTTTGAGGATCTTGGTATCGTAAAGGATTATCTGAAGGGAATGTTTGGCCTAAATGGAATGCCGCTCTATAATAATCAAGGACTGTATTATCTATTAAGTTACGGTATTATATTTGCTTTGGCCGCTTACCTTTCAACTCCACACTTTAAGAGAGTGATTGACTTCACAGAGAATACAAATAAGCGATATCTATTTGTCTGTGCAACCCTCGCTTATGCTTTTATTTTCTTTGGAAGCGTTGCCTATCTAGTGGATAGCACCTATAACCCATTTTTGTATTTTAGATTCTAATGAGGTGAAAGGATGAAAATTACTTTTAATAAAATATTTTTCAGTATATTTGCCTTCGTATGGGCGGGCTTTATCATATGGAATTTGGCAACACCCCCAAAGGTTTTTTCCGAAAATGAAAACAGATATCTGGCAGAGCTGCCAACGTTTACAATTGAGAAATTAGTAAACGGCAAATATATGCATGGTATGGACGAATATATCAATGATCAGTTTGTTATGCGAGATAAGTGGATTGCCATGAAGGTTCTTCTGGAAAGAGCACTACTTAAGCAGGAGACTAATTCGGTCTATTTTGCGAAGGATGACTATCTGATTGAAAAGCATAATTATAGTGATGTCTCGGAAGAACAAGCAGATAAGAACAGAGAATATTTAATAGAATTTATCAGCAAATACTCATCAAAGCTTGGTAAGGATCAGGTTAAGGTGATGTTAGTGCCGACGGCCTCTGAAGTATTGACAGATAAATTACCACCCTTTGCTGCAGGTTCAGGCTATAATCAATACGCTTACATCGATCAATTGACTTCTGCCCTTTCAAAGGATTCCTTTATTGATGTTAGTGAAGCCCTAAAGGAGCATAAGGACGAATATATTTACTATAAAACAGATCATCATTGGACAAGTCTAGGTGCTTATTATGCCTATGTACAGTGGGCGAATAGTATGGGGCTTGAACCACTGGATCAGGAACAATTTGATATCACCTTAGCTTCTGATGAGTTCTATGGAACCCTGCATTCGAAGGTGAATACTGAGGTTAAACCGGACAGCCTTTATTTATATGAAATCAAAGAAGATATGAACTATCAATTAACTTATAATCTGACGGAGAAGAAGGATACTTTATATGATTTATCAAAACTGGAGACGAAAGATAAGTATTCTGTTTATATGGGCGGAAACAATGCTTTAATTGAAGTTCAGACTAATCATAAGAATGGAAAAAAGCTTCTGGTAATAAAGGATTCCTATGCTCATTCTTTTGTACCCTTTGCAGTGAATCATTATGAGGAAACCTCTGTAATTGACTTACGCTATTATAATGGCAGTATTGAGAAGTTTATCGAGGATAATGAGATAACAGATGTACTCGTATTGTATAATGTGATGGGTTTTGTAAAAGATATCAATATCAGAAAGCTTATGGACTAGACTAATAAACCAGAAATATAAACAAAACCCGTAACTCGAACACAAAGCAGGTACTGCCCCATAAAAAGCGAAGTATAGAAAGTCAGTACTGTTTAAAAAGAAGGAGCTGTTTTACAGCTCCTTCTTATTTGAACTAACCTAATTCTTTATCTCCGTTAAGTTTAATACCTCGAGCTATACTACCTTTTTCTTTTCTTTTGCAATGGCTTGCCAAGCTTCTGCTTTACTTCCGGTGGTGGATCGAATCGAGAATGCAATGTTCACCATATGATCCGAAACTCTTTGCAATGATAGCAGA
>JAEZHX010000040.1 GCA_023436765.1 Bacillota bacterium | reverse complement strand
TGACAGACAGTATTACAAAGCCGATCAGGATGTTATGCGATAAGACAGCTATGGTTGCTAAGGGAGATTTTACAGCGAGGACAACCTGTGACAATCATGATGAATTATCCATCCTGTCCGAAAGCTTCAACGATATGGCGATGAAACTGGAGCAGCAGGTTCAGAGCATCAGATTGGAACAGGAAAATCTAAGACATATGGAATCTAAGCTGCTGCAGACACAGATTAATCCTCATTTTTTATATAATACGCTGGATACGATCATCTGGCTGATTGAAGGAGGTAAGAATAAAGAAGCAATCGATATTGTGGTGGCCCTTTCTGAGTTTTTCAGAATCATAGTAAGTAAGGGAAAGGATTTTATTACGATCCGTGAAGAGGAGATACATATCAAAAGCTATCTGCAGATTCAGCAATCAAGATATAAAGATATTCTGGATTATGAGATTGTTATTCCGGAAGAACTGTACGGTTATCAGATCTTGAAGCTGACGCTCCAGCCTCTTATTGAGAACTCTCTATACCATGGAATTAAGATGTTAAGGGCCAGGGGGAAGATAACGGTTACCGGAGAAATTCAGGATGAGGTCATCTGTTTTCATGTGATTGACAACGGTATCGGAATGGATGAGGAGGAGCTGGATGCTCTGAAGAAAGAAATTGAAGAGCCGGGCAGCAAGCAGAGCACCGGTTTTGGACTAGCAAATGTGAACAAACGAATAAAACTTAATTATGGTAATCAGTTTGGTTTGGAGCTACATAGCAAAAAGGGCGAGGGCACTGATATCACGATTACGATTCCGGCAAAGCTGGCGGAGAATGAGGTGGGTTATGAATAAGCAAATCAAAATCATCTTATGGATTTTATTTATTGGGTTAATTGCGCTTGCCAGCTATAATCTGAGCCCGTTGAAAAATCATAAATATTCTGAAACCGAAACGAGGGAGGATATTGATTCAGATCTAGTAATAGTTGGGTTTTCCCAGCTTGGTTCGGAATCTGACTGGCGTACTGCAAATACAAAATCGATCCAGAATGCATTGACAAAGGAGAATGGCTTCTCTCTGATTTTTTCGAACGGAAGGCAGAGTCAGGATAATCAGATTAAGGATGTACGAAGCTTTATCTTTCAGGAGGTAGACTATATCGTGATAGCTCCGGTAACAGAAACCGGATGGGATACCGTGCTAACAGAAGCGAAGGAAGCTGGAATACCTGTTATCATTGTGGACCGAATGATTGATACAGAAGACGAGAGTCTCTATGTCGCCTGCGTGGGTACTGATAAATATGTAGAGGGCAGGAAAGCAGGGCTTTGGTTGGAGAAATATCTGGAGAAACAAAAAGAAGAGGGGAAGTTCGCCGAGGATAGTGAGACTTCGCAAACGAAAAAGTCATCAAAGGAAAAATCAACGCCGGAGGAGAAGGAGCAGGTTACGGATAGCATTAATATCGTCGTCCTCGAGGGAACCCCAAATTCAACTGCTCAGCTCGGGCGTTCGAAGGGCTTTGAGGACATCGCCATGACCCATGAGAATTGGAATATCCTGGCACGGGAAAACGGTGATTTTACCAAAGCTAAGGGCAAGGAAGTTATGTCAAAGCTCATAAAAGAATATAAAGATATTGATATTCTCGTATCTCAAAATGATGATATGACCTTTGGTGCGATCGAAGCGATTCAGGAAGCTGGTTTAACCTGCGGGGTAAACGGTAAGATCAAAATCATTTCCTTTGATGCGGTATCGGAAGCCTTTGATAAGATGGAGGAAGGTCTCATTAATGTTGATATTGAATGTAACCCTTTGCAGGGCCCTCTGATTGCTGATATCATCGGACGACTGGAACGGGGAGAAAAAGTAGAAAAGATATCCTATGTGGATGAAAAGATTTTTGAGGCAGAAACGGCCGCGGCTGACCGCAGCGGACGGAGCTATTAATACTGAGGCAAGAAAGCCAGCCATGCTGTCATTCCAGGAGAGGTATCGTGCAACATCGTAACATATCAAACAATTTTCATAGGAATCTTAACATATCAAGTACAATCGGAAAAACCAGTAAAATAAATAACAAATTCAGGAATAATATCCGTATTTCTACATCTATAAGTAACATATACTTGTACGTGTAAGAAGCTCAGTTCTGTGAGTAAAAAATATAGGAGGAGATTATTCATGAGAAAATTGTTATCTTTATTAATGGTAGTAGCACTTGTTTTATCTCTTGCAGCTTGTGGTACAAAAGAAAAAGCGACTTCAAAGGACAACGCAGCTTCAAAGGACAACGCCGCTTCAAGTGACAAAGGCGAAAAAGTTACTGTCGGTGTAGTTCAAACAAATGCAAACGAGTCAGACTGGCGTACAGCAAACACCAAATCCTTCAACGAAGCTTTTGCAGATGCAGGTTTTGAGTTAAAAATGGTATTCGGTGAGGGTGACCATGCAAAGCAGATCTCACAGGCACAGCAGCTTATTCAGGAAGAGGTTGACTATCTTGTTGTATTAGGACTCCAGTCTGCAGGCTGGGAAGACGTAGCTAAGGCTGCTAAGGATGCTGGAATACCTTTCATTATGGCTGACCGTAAGCTTGATTTATCTGAGGATCTTTACACTGCAATGGTATGCTCCGATTTCGAAGCCGAAGGTAATAAGGCAGTTGATTGGTTGAAGAAACAGGCACTTCCTGAGAACAAGATTGTTGTACTCGGCGGTGACACAGGTTCTTCCGCTCAGCTCGGACGCTCCAAGGCAATCGAAGACGGCGCTAAGGCTAACGGCTGGGAAATCGTATTCAACCAGAATATGAAGGGTTGGGACGAAACTTTGGCAATGCAGGCAGTTGCTGATCTGATTGCTGCTGGCACGAAGTTCAACGTTGTTTATGCTGAGAACGACAACATGGCTCGTGGCGCATGTGCCGCTATGGATGCTGCAGGTATTACATATGGTAAGACCGGCGATGTTAAGGTTATCGCTTTTGATGCTAACAAATGGGCTCTTGAGAATGTTCTTGCTGGAAAGTTCAATCTTGATGTAGAGTGTAATCCTCTCCATGGACCTCGTATCGTTAAATTAATCAATCAGCTTGAGGCTGGAGAAGCAGTTGCGAAGAATGCTTATGTTGATGAGGAAATGTTTGATTGTGATACCATCACTCAGGATATCGTTAATGCACGTAGCTATTAATTACCGCTTCTGATTTTTTCAAGTATACAGGGAATAAATTATCTAAAAGGCGCGGCGCCGAGTATGTGGATATTGTTCGCAAATCTTGGTACCGCGCATTTATCTAGTACATTGTTCTCTAAAATGCGGAGCTTATAACAGAAGAGTTTGATCAGGCCAGATATCGTGTCTGAACGGGGGGTTGGATGATTACTATGCAGGACACAGTACTTACAATGCGAAATATATATAAAAGCTTTCCAGGTGTAAAGGCCTTACAAAACGTAAATTTCACTCTGCGTGAAGGTGAAATACATGCTCTGATGGGCGAAAACGGAGCAGGAAAGTCCACCTTAATAAAGGTTTTGACCGGAGTATACACTAAGGATGCTGGAGAAATTTATATCAAAGGGATCAATAAACCGGTTCATATCAAGTCACCCGAAGAGGCCCAAAGACTCGGAATCAGTACGGTTTATCAGGAGATTACCTTGTGCCCGAACCTGACGGTTGCCGAGAACCTGTTTATCGGCAGAACCAAAGAGCTATTCGTTGATTGGAAGAAGAGCAACAACCGGGCTGAAAGCATTCTGAAGAGTCTCGGAATACCGGCAAAGCCGACGCAACAGCTGTCAAACTGTTCCATCGCGGTACAGCAGATGGTGGCGATTGCCCGTGCCGTTGATATGGACTGTAAGGTGTTGATCCTTGATGAGCCTACCTCTTCTCTGGATGAACAGGAGGTCTCCAAGCTCTTTCACCTGATGCATGAGCTGAAGGGCAGAGGAGTAGGTATCATCTTTGTTACCCATTTCCTGGAACAGGTGTATGCAGTATGCGATAAAATTACAGTTTTGCGGGGCGGTGAGCTTGTCGGTGAGTATCTGATTAAGGACTTGCCCAGGGTAGAACTGGTTGCTAAAATGATGGGTAAGGAACTTGGCGATTTGGCCGAGCTACATAATGAAACAAGGGCCGGTACGGATGACTTAAAAACAGCAATCATAGAAGCGGAAGAGCTTTCAAGCTCCTCCGGGATTAGGCCCTTCAATTTCTCTTCGTACAAGGGTGAGGTAACGGGCTTTGCAGGACTGCTGGGCTCCGGGCGCAGTGAGTGTGTGCGCGCAATCTTTGGTGCGGATAAGGTCTTGAAAGGAAGGTTAAGAATTAAAGGCGAGAAAGTAAACATTACATCGCCGATCAAAGCAATGAAGAAGGGAGTAGGCTATCTCTCCGAGGACCGAAAAAGGGACGGGATCATCGGTGATCTGTCGGTTCGAGAGAATATCATCCTTGCCCTTCAGGTAATGAGAGGCTTCTTCAGGCCGTTCACCAAGGCACAGGCGCAGGCATTTGCAGATGAGTATATCAGTCTGTTAGGCATTAAGACCTCTTCTGCCGATACCCCCATAAGCTCCTTGTCAGGAGGCAATCAGCAAAAGGTCATTCTTGCCCGGTGGCTGCTCACTCATCCGGATTATCTTATCCTTGACGAGCCGACAAGGGGAATTGATATTGGTACCAAGGTGGAAATTCAAAAATTAGTACTTAAGCTTGCCTCGGAAGGGATGAGCATCACATTTATTTCCTCTGAAATAGAGGAGATGTTGCGTACCTGTTCCAGATTGATTATTATGCGTGACCTGTATGTCGTCGGGGAATTGACCGGTGAGGATATGACTCAGGATAAAATCATGTATACCATTGCGGGGGGAGTGAGTCAAAATGCCGAGAAACAATAAAAAACCTGAAACCGACCGTCAGGCGGTTCTGAAAGCCCTGACCAAGCACAGATTGTTTATCCCCATTGCGTTTCTTATATTTCTTATGCTACTTAATATTTTCATTAATCCGGGTTTCTTAAAGATAAGCCTGGGTAAAGACAGCGGAGGGAATCCGGTATTGATTGGTAATCTGATCAATATCTTAAGTAACGCAACAGAGCTGGTTATTCTAGCGATAGGAATGACTCTTGTCACAGCCTCTTCCAGAGGACAGGATATCAGCGTCGGAGCTACGATCGCAATCGTTGGTGGAGTAATTATGCGTGTCCTCTGCGGGAATGAAACCCAACCGACCGAGTTACATGCGCCGATTATCGTTGCACTCATACTCGGCTGTCTGGCCGGTATGGCTTGCGGCGCTTTTAACGGAATACTTGTTTCGAAATTTAACATCCAGCCCATGGTAGCTACACTCATCCTGTTTACGGCAGGACGCTCCATCGGCTCTATGGCAATGGGTGGCCTAAAGCCAAAATCTGCGGCAGCGTTTGGATATTATGGTAATTTCATACCGGGATTTCCTATTCCGACGCCGATCCTCATTACAGTTGCAGTTATTACAATAACCTTACTGTTGTTGAAAAAAACAAATCTCGGTCTGTATACCCGGGCTGTAGGCATCAATGACAAAGCCTCGAGCCTGAACGGCCTTAATCCTGCCCTGATCAAGTTTTTGACCTTTGTCATTTTGGGTCTTTGTGTCGGGATCGCCGGTTTCGTTCAATCAAGCCGTGTGCAGACGGTTAATCCATATACCATCGTACCCAGTATTGAAATGGACGTAATTCTTGCAGTCGCCCTTGGCGGCAATTCGCTTGGCGGCGGAAAGTTCAACATGACTGGGTCCATCATCGGAGCGTATACGATTCAGACGCTGACCTCGATGCTGACCACACTGAATGTTAATACAAATGCTGTTCCTGTCTTCAAAGCAGTAATCATTATTCTGCTTGTAATCATCCAAACGCCAATTGTGAAGGGCTTCTTTAGCAAAAGGGCCGTATTGAAAAAGTCAACTGCAGGCGATGGAAGGGTTGAAAGGATAGGAGGTTAATATGATCAACTTAAATAAAACAAGGAGCTCTGCCGGTAGCTTAAGCTTACAGAACAAATTGATGAGAGGTAAGTCTCTGACAGATACAGCATTCTTATTGACCATAACGATTTCTCTGTTCATTGCTATCTATGCCCTCTCGATTGCATTCCTCGGAGATAAGGGTTTCAGCAAGATTCAGATGTTTTTTAACCTATTTAATGAAAACGCTGCACTGATCGTAATAGCCTGCGGACTCACCCTCGTGATGATCACAGGCAGCATTGATATTTCAGTAGGCGGCTCCACTGCACTGATATGTACCTCCTGTATCGTTTGCCTAAATAATTATGGCTTCAACTTTTTTACTTCACTGCTTCTGGCCCTGGCAATCGGTCTCGTATTTGGTGCGGTACAAGGGTTCCTTATCGCATATCTGGAAATGCAGCCCTTTATAGTAACCCTGGCGGGAATGTTCTTAGGGCGGGGCCTGGTAGCTCTGATTGAGGTCAATCAGATCCAGGTAAGTAATGAGGGCTTTGAGAAGCTGTCCGGAGCTCGTATACATATTCCCTTTTTGGGCGATGTGAATAAGAAGGGCGTTTTCATACAATCCAAGCTGGAATT
>JAEZHX010000028.1 GCA_023436765.1 Bacillota bacterium | reverse complement strand
ATGAGCATAATAAGAGGTTGCTTCACATTCTTCATAGGAATTAATAATGTATATTTGGATGTAACTGCAAGGTTATTACTTTGCAGAATAGCCTTGCATAATCGTTGATAAATAAATTTATTTGGTTTGGAGGGATAAAATGGGTAAAAAGAAAAGAGAGCACATAGTTTTCGACAAAATGCTGATTCCAAAAAAGAACATACCGTTTATTAAAATTAATTCAAAAACTTACTTGCATAAAAAGACTATTTGATTTTCGTATTTTAAAGTATTACAATAACATAAAATTGTTCCAAATCATATTTTCAACAAAAGGATTTTCAAAGAGATCGGAGGGTTTTGATGTCAAAGAAACAGTTAGCTTTGGGTACTTTTTTTCTATGCTGTGTATTAACAACAGGGTGTAAAAATAAAGAAATATCAGAAACACAATCAGCTACGGTTTCTCCTTCACTAGGTACTGAAATAATAACTCCTATAGAAAATCCAGCAAGTATTAATAAACTTCCATCAGACTCTGTGAAAGATACCTATGCTAACGATGAGTTCCAGGCTTTTATTGACAAATGGGAGCTTTCAGGTCTTATACCAGAAAATAGTACAATGACAACTGAGCAACAAGATGAATTCATTCAATATTTCCAGCAATTTGATGATGTTGCTCGAAATTATATCATATTACTTTTACAAGGGATAGCTGCCAATACAATAAAATTAGGTGACGGCATGAATGACCATGAAAATGGTGTTTATCTTATGTATAGCCAGTATTGCTTATATGATATGAACCAGGATGGATCTCCAGAATTCATACTAAAGACTGGTGCCTCTGAGGCTGATACTATTTATACGGTCTATACGGTTGTTAACGATAAACTCATTAGTTGTGGAGAACTTAACGGTAGCCATTCCAGTTTATATACCAATGGCTCTGGCAGCTTTGTTCGGTATGAGGGCCATATGGGGGTATATGATATTGATATATCAACATTGGAGGGAACAACACTCAAAACGCAGAAAATCGCAGATGGTGTTCTTGATTACAAGCAGAATGAGGATTATCCCAAGCTGGAGACATATTCCTACGGAGATTACAATCAGTCTATGTCGTTTAGCAATATACCGACACTTTTTCTAACTCCGGCAGGCTGATAAAAATATCGGCAAGCCATATCACATGATCATCAAACTATGAATATAATCTGCCATTAGGGTACTTCGAATTCTTTGCTTGTCTATTCCTTATATGGTATAATATTCTAAAATTATAGTAGGAGGAAATGCAAATGAGTAAATACGAAGAAGGGTTGAAATTAATTGAAGAGAGGTGCGGCAACGGTAAGGACAATATCATCTCCCTTGCAACTATCGCACTGGAACCGAACGCTGACGGAAAACCCCGTCCTATTGTCCGTGATGTTGATGCTTATTATGAAGACGGAGTATTTTATACTGTTACTTGGGCAAAGTCAACTAAAATGCTGCAGGTTGCCCAAAACCCGGAAGTTGCATTTACGGCTTGCTGCGAGTGGTTTTCCGGTAACGGAATAGGCGAAAACCTCGGTTGGGTATTAGACCCGAAAAACGCCGAAATAAGAGCAAAACTCCGTACGGCTTTTGCTAAATGGTACGACGTCGCTAACAATGAAAATGATAAGAGTTGCTGTATTTTAGCTGTCCGTATCACAAGATGCACTGTACTTAAGGATCACGGTGCTGTGCGTTATTATATGGACTTTGTGAATAAAGTAGCGACTAATGAAGGTATGCATTAATTATATTAGGAGGTACTAGTATTATGGATGATGGTTTAAAAATCAAAATGTACTCATTTACTGTGGATTGCAAGGCCCCGCATGAATTAGCAAAATTCTATGCAACGTTACTCAAGTGGGAATTCTCGAACCTCGATGAAGAATACGCATGTGTATACGCTCCTGGAACCAATCAGGGGTCATATCCGTTTATACTATTTCAACGGAATCCTGAGTACATACCTCCTGTGTGGCCGGATAAACCTGAAGCTCAACAGCAAATGGCACATATAGACTTCGTCGTTAATGATTTAGAAACAGCCGTCGAATATGCAATCCATTGTGGAGCAACCATCGCAGAGGAACAATTTTCTGATCAATGGAGAGTTATGCTTGACCCCGCCGGACACCCTTTTTGCCTATGTCAGATGAAGTCTGTTATCGAGAGTGACCATTTTGCGTTGAAGTAGATAGAACCCCCTAACAGAAGAAAGCTGCAGGAAGAGAATGGAGGCTCGCATCCCGACGTTCTCCTTCTTCCTATGGCTTTTTTTGTGAAATGAGGCTCCGTAAAAAGACGCTATATCCTGTAGTTTTTATCGAGTGGCAGGATATCAGATGATTGGGAAATTTTATTTGTTTATTTTGCTCAATATGGTATTATGATTTTATAACTCACCAAATTCAATCGGAATTTGTCGCGGAGTAAATTGTATAATAGCTACAAAGGAGTGTACAATGAACGAGATTTTCATGAAGAGAGCGATCGAGTTAGCGACTCTGGGAACCGGACATGTAAATCCTGATCCACTTTCAGGTGCAGTAATCGTTAAGGGAAACAATATAGTCGGTGAAGGCTATTATAAAGCATATGGAGCTATCTCTGCTGTTAGTGAAGCTTTACATGGTGTTGATGTTGATTTGGCGGGCGCGGAGCTATATTTAACAATCGAACCGTTTGGTTCAGAGCAAAATACTCATGATTTAATCGGATTAATAAGGGAAAAGGGTATCACAAAGATTTATATCGGTATGCATGATCCAAACCCGAATAAGGGAATTAATTTCACCTCTGAACTTGAGATAATGGGGATCAGTTATGAATTTGGGCTCCTTGCAGAGGAGTGCATGGAATTGAATGAAATATATGCGTATTATATCCAGTATAAATTACCTTACGTTATAGTAAAATGGGCTATGACTCTGGATGGAAAGCTAGCCACGATAACAGGCGATTCAAAATGGATTAGTTCCGACGAAAGCTTAAAGTTTGTTCACCAAATAAGGCAGCGAGTGTCCGCCATATTGGTTGGAGAAAATACCGTTCGAGTGGATGACCCAAGGCTTACAACCAGATTAGAGGGAGTAGTTATTTCAAATCCACTTAGAGTTATTATTTCAAAGTACGGTGATATTCCGATGGAATCGAAAATACTCCAGGTCGATGATAATACGAAGACTCTGATTATTGCCTCAGAACTGATCCCAGAGGACAAGGAACAGGCACTTCTGAAAAAAGGAGTAGAGATTGCTAAGCTTAGAGAGATAAATAACCATATTGAATTTAAGGATATCATGAACTTCTTAGGAAGTATTGGAATCGATTCGTTATACATAGAAGGAGGTAGCTCCATTCTAGCATCAGCGTTTGAGAGTGGATGCATCCATAAGGTATATACTGCGATAGCTCCCAAGATTATTAGTGGTAAAAATGCTGTAACACCAGTTGGTGGGACCGGAATAGAATTGATGAGAAATGCTCTTGTTCTTAAGAGAGTTACTTATGAGATGATAGGTCCGGATATTATCGTTAAAGGCTATATTGATTAGTTATTTTGATCATTATAAATTGTACTACAATAGAGAATGAATACATGGATTCATTCTTAAAACTCAAGTTTATGGAGGGAACAATCATGCTCGCTACAGTAGAGGAAGTAATGGAAGATGTTAAAAAAGGTAAAATCGTTATTATCGTAGACGATGAGCTGGCAGAAAGCGGGGGAGTCTTTTTCATGGCTTCCGAACTTACTACCAAGGAAAACATATATTATATGATGAAGTATGGAACTGGCTTCACGTATATCTCCCTTCCTGAGGAACGTACTGAAACGATCACATTTCCTCAGATGAATAATTTCAGAAAGCAAAACGGTCCAAATACATATGATTTATCGGTAGATTATATTACTGCTGGAACTGGAATTTCTTCAGAAGACAGAACTCTTACAATAAAAAAATTATTGGAAGAACAAATAGATTACAATAATTTTAAAACTCCCGGACATGTTTTTATTATAAAATCCGTCAACGGAGGAGTATTGAAAAAAGCAGCAAATGCTGAAGCCGCATCGGATCTAGCTTCAATTTCAGGTGGATATCCATCCGGTGTTATATCAGAGATATTAAATGAAGATGGTGGAGTTGCGAAAGCAGAACAAATCTTTCAGTTTGCTGAGAAAGAAAACATGAAGGTTGTCACAATTGAAGCGCTAATCGCATATCGCAGAGAAAAAGACTGTTATGTTGAAAAAGCAGCAGAAGCAAATCTTCCTACTGAATATGGAGAGTTTCGAATGGTAGGCTTCGTAAACAAACTAAATGGGGAACACCATGTTGCACTAGTGCATGGCACCATTGATGTTGAGGATGAGGTTTTGGTAAGAGTTCATTCCGAATGCCTCACCGGAGATGCATTTCACTCCTTGAAATGTGATTGTGGAGAGCAATTAGCTGCAGCACTTAGGAACATTGAAAAAGAAGGAAAAGGCATCTTACTCTATCTGAGGCAGGAAGGCCGAGGTATCGGGCTTATTAATAAGATCAAGGCATATAAGCTGCAAGAGCAAGGGATGGATACGGAGGAAGCAAATATCGCCCTCGGATTCCCTGCTGACATGAGAGATTATGGCATTGGAGCTCAAATATTAAGTGAGTTAAATGTAAGAAAAATAAGGCTTATGACGAATAATCCCAAGAAAATCATTGGCCTCAAAGGCCATGGTATAGAAATAGTTGACAGAGTACCTTTGATCATTGATACGAATATTCATAACCAAAAGTACTTTGAAACAAAGAGAGAAAAGATGGGACATTTATATTAAATTTACGATAATATGGGTATCCAAGGCAACAAGGCATATGATGTTTTTTTGCATTGACTAGGAGAATAAAGAATGTCAGAGATAGGATTGGAATGGACTTTTAACACAGTTGCCAGAAACTATGAGAGAATGCGCCCTGGATATGTTTCAGAGCTGTACGAGGATATCTTCAGTTATATTCCAATTGATAAAACAAGTAATGTAGTGGAAGTTGGAATTGGCGGTGGACAAGCAACCTTACCAATCTTAAGTACGGGCTGCAAGCTGACCGCTGTGGAATACGGAGATAATTTCGCGGATTTATGTCGCGATAAATTCAGGGAATTCTCCGCTTTTTCAGCAGTAACAACCCGATTTGAAGATTTTGAGTATGATGATAATACCTGTGATTTGATATATTCCGCATCAGCCTTTCATTGGATACCCGAAGAAATCGGATATACGAAGGTTTTTAATATGCTAAAAAGCGGTGGTGTCTTTGCTCGTTTCGCCAATCATCCATACAAGGATAAAGGACGGGAAGAGCTTCATGTGGCACTTCAAAAAATATATTCCGTATATTTGCCCGGTTCTCAAGCTGATCATGAATACAGTGAAGCTGATGCCAAAAAACGTGCAGATATTGCACAGAAATATGGCTTTGTTGATGTAAGCTACAAATTGTATCACAGGACAAGAACCTTTACGGCTCAGGAATACATCTTACTTCTCAATACTTATTCTAATCATATTGCGATTGAAGAAAGTACCAGAATGAAATTCTACTCAGAAATCGAACAGACAATTGATCACTTCGGCGGGCAAATCGATATCTACGATACAATTGACTTGCAGCTGGCAAGAAAACCATAAATTCCTGTCAGAATTACATATCAAAATAACATATCAAAGAAGCGGATAATAACAGTCTTTATCTCACTTATGCTCATCGCCGCAAAGATGATACCTAATATTGCGATTGACAGGGTCAGGATATTGTTCCATTTCTGATAGATGATCAGCGTATCATCCTCCGCAATATCCAGACGCTCCCGAACACGATCTACATAGTTGAAGATTCCAATTTTCCGCATAATGATATCTGTAAGTGCAGTAATCTCGCTTATGTTGAAGCTCATCACCAGGTTAACAATGTCAATCATCATCTGCCTGTTTCGGATGATCTTTCGAACACTGTTCTTCGTTGTAAAGTATTCCTTCTTCAAATTTGAATTGATGATTACAAAAAGTATAGTGACTCTTTCCAGAGATAACAAGGCCCCATGTTCCAGCCCTGCATAATCCGGATGAGAACAGAATAGCTTCTTCGAGTCTTCATCCTCAAATTCCTCCCCCAACTGCCTCTGAAACTCCTCATATTCCAACTGTCGGGCAGAATGAATGAGGTTGATTACAACGACTCCGATATTGGAAACATAGATTCTGAAATGTTCCCTTGACCCAAAGTTGTCCTCCAGCGCACCTGACACACAGTGATGAGGAACATACCGATAGCCCTCATCACATACCAGCATTCCGTATATCATTTTGGCATAACGATTGTTAAATTCCTCCGAAGTAAAGGAAGCCGCATCCATCCCATCTATCCTGCGGACTTCAACCACCATCATTTTCTGCTTATACATGGCTTCATAGGAATTTGTATAATATGTATTATAATCCATTCTGAACTTAAATTTTTTTAGATTATTCATTCGGTGTTTCACAGCATATCTGTGATAACCGGATAATCGTATCAGTGACTTGCAAATGTCACAGGAAATCTGTCCGAAGGTAACCTTATCAAATTCAACATATTCCTTAAAAAAACCGCTGTTCTGTATCATGATTGGCTTCTTGTCAAATTGTATCACCTTACGGATATAGATCAGCTCGTCCACCGAGAGGCTCTCAGCTGGTATATTATACATGATATTAATGATATCGACACTAGAGTAGATGAGTAAAAACACCTCCACCGAAAGGCGTCTTGCCTTACTCTTATACTCAACCAAAAAATCAAAGGTTCCAAGCTTAATCTTAACATCCACGTATTTCGTTAAGTTGTTTTTGAACAGAAAATTCTGAAAGGAGTGAAAGCAATCCGCATAATCACTCTTCTCATCCCATTCTGCCAAACAGAAATCCTTTTTTAATTCTTTGAGAAGCCTGTCTAAGGAGATATATTTAAATTTTATCTTAATACATTCCAACAGCATTAGCTTAACGTCTTTTACTTCATCTTGGAACAGCACAGACATACAGATCCCTCCCGTATACTTCTTTCCTTTTTCTGCTTAAATTTATAAATCGGTCTATTCCAAACATGCTGTCAAATTGTTTGTTCCCTCTGGTATGATGATAAACCTTATAATCGATCACTTCAAAATTACACTTATGTAGCAGAGATGTAATCTCCTCGTACGTATAAAATTTGACCGGAAGAATGCCCTTCTCGTTATTCAGCAGATTAAAGGATATAGGGTCAATCCCCTCCTCAACTCGTTTCTTATCTTTATTGAGATAACTTTTTGTGTACTGTACTGTTCCACTCACAGAATGGGATGTCGTAAGGAACAGGGCTCCACCCTCTTTTAGCATACGGTGAAATGCCTTTAAGATGCTATGCACATGCTGTTCGGGTAAATGCTGTATTACATGACTGCATAGAATTGCGTCAAAGAAGTTCTCCTTTGCAAGATCTTCTGCTCCAGCCTGTATCAGCGTAACCTTGTGGTCAAGTTTCCATTTAAGAAGGTTCTGTTTGCAGATATCATGCCGCTCCTTATCCGGTTCTGCAGCATATATTTCCTGAAAATAAGAACTGAATCTTAACGTCAGTCGTCCATAACCACATCCCGCATCATACAGTCGTTCCTTCAAAGACATGTTATCTATCATTTTAAGCATGGACTTAATCATACTTTCTTCGCTTTTATGCCAATATCCCTGATATGGTTCTGTAGCACCGATGAGATCCATCGTAATTGCATCGTACTGGTCCGGATATTGGTATGCTTGCTCTTCTTTCGTCATATAAATACTCCTTGACTTTTACTGTACCATGTAAATATTAGCCATCCTACTAATTATATTCGAGTGTGAAAATAAAGTCAATGTTGCGAAACACATGCACATGCATTGGTACAAATCCTTCCCTCTGCACTCCTATATTAATTCTTATACATTTCCTCGTAATCTCTCAAACGCCCCGAATAAATCCAGTATACCATAGCCCCATTCCCGATCTGGATAAGTTCTTGCGGTATCCCTCTTTGCTCCCCGTAATAACACATTCCTTATATCGGTTCCATCCATATTTTCAAGGATGCCCCTTACTATCCCCCATTCGAGCAGAATAGCTGCAACTCCGGTTGTATGGGCAGCAGCAACACTGGTTCCCGACATGACAGTATAGCTGTTATTACCGGCGGGACCAATCATGTTTACCCCGGGAGCCGCTATTCCAGGTGAAACTTGACCTGTTCTGGTAAACCCTCTGCTTGCGTTAAGATAAAGACTATCATTCGAAGCATTATATGCGGTTGTAACAATAGGGATATCCACGTTTGCCGGAGATGTCAAGGTAATGTAAGGTGAAGAAGTAATAAAAAATGTTTCTTCACTAATAAAATTAGTGATTGGAAGCCATATATTGATACGTAAACTTAGGGTTATGTCTAATTTACGAATGATGATACGCCAAATCCCTTCCGCCGGATCTTGAAATCTTATTACTACAAGCTCAGCTCCCGACCTGGAGCCTACCAGCTGAAACTGGATATTAATCCTAGTAGCTTCAAAAATAAGTGTGACTTCTCTTCTCTCATAGATTCTTGGAACGACAAGTGGTACAAGTTCTCCTCCCGGTGAAATTAATTCTAATGAGAAGGTGTTTGGAACATCAGCCCATATCTCAAAGTAGAGACCTTTTTCATTTGGTGCGACATTTAGTTCGACATTTTCAACATCCGTTCCTTTTTGCATAATACTTTCGAAATGATGTCTGCTGATTCCTTCATTGCCTGCAGCTATTGTTACTGTTACTCCTTTCCTCTGAGTAACAGTACTAAGGTAACTACTCAAAGCATCGGTAGCATCATGAGAACCCTGTGAGGTTCCAAGTCCGATACAGATAGAAATCGGTCTATCATATTTTTCCGCAATATCTAATAGATACTTTACTCCTAACATTATATCATTTTCCTGATAACATATCACATCCTCAGATAACATATAATAGCTCCGGATAACATCTTTCGCAGGTTTTAATTTTACTACAACGATCTCGGCATCCGGTACAACACCTGAAAATTCGTTACGTGGGTCCTCCTTACCTGCTGCTATTCCCGCCAAAAAAGTACCATGCCCAATATCATCGGTGCTCGGAACGATCGATTTTGGATCCGGGTTAATAAGAGCGGCATTGATCTGATCGCTTAAGTACTCTGTTCCAAAATATAGGCCTTCGGGAGGGCTTCCGGATTGAATCGTCTGATCCCAGATAGATACAATCTTAGTAGTTCCATCCTCATTAATAAAGGCTTGATGTGTATAATCTATTCCGGTATCAACTATTCCAACCAAAACCCCTTGTCCCCGTAAATTCAACCCCGGGATATTTCTCAGCGTATTTACCCCGGATGCCTCTAAACTTCGTTCATCCATAAGTCCGAACACTCGAACGAATACTTTGTAGCCATA
>JAEZHX010000250.1 GCA_023436765.1 Bacillota bacterium | reverse complement strand
TTGGCTGTGCTTATTTGGATGCTACAGCTGCAGTATAAAGAAAAGCGTTGACTTTATCCTGGAGATCTTCTCTGGCTGCCGCAAATAATGCATCAAAGGTACAATTTTCTTCTATATCACCGTAGATCAGCAGAAAGCCTCCTGAGATCTCAGTATTCTCTTCTGAAACAGTAAGAGCTGCGCTATTCTTGCCTGCCAGCGCGTCCGTAATTTTGTTTCCGATATCAGCGGGAAGTCTCTTCTTATCAGCCGCGGAGAAGATGATCCTGCCGGGCTTTTGATGTGCAAACTTACCTACCATCTTTAGAATCAGCTCCGTATATTCCTTATCCGGTAAACTGTCCAGGGATTTTCTGGCCTTCAGGATGACATCACTGATCATCTGCTGCTTGGCATCCAGGAGTGCTTTCTTCTCCTGCAGGGCGGCAGCTGATTCTGCACGGCTTAAGACTGCTTTTGTATCCATATCGGACTTACTGGCGATTGCAGCACATTTCTCATCGGCCTCCGCCTTGGCGACTGCCATGATCTGCTCTGCTTCCTGCTTAGCCTGTTCCAGGACGATGTCCGCGGCATGCTTTGCATCTGCCTCAATCGCGTTCAGTATTTTTTCTAATCCAGTCATAGCATTTTCTCCCAACTGTTAAATATTTAAACCGGTTACTCCATTCACTGCCAGCATAGAAATAAGAAGCGCTAAAATCGCATAGGTCTCAACCATTGCGGGGAAAATCATAGCCTTACCGAACTGCTCCGGTCTCTTGGACAGGATACCCATACTTGCAACGGAGGCACGTGCCTGACGGATCGCGGAGGTATAACCTACGATAGCCATAGGAAGACATGCTGCAAAGTACAATAAGCCTTTTGCTAAAGAAATATCGCTGCTTCCGCCTAATACACCGATCTGGGAAAGGGTTATGAAAGCGATCAGAAGACCGTAAATACCCTGTGTACCGGGTAACAGCTGAAGAATTAATACCTTACCAAATTTGGAGGGATCCTCTGTAACAACTCCTGCACCGGCCTCACCGCCCATGCCTACACCCTTTGCTGAACCCATACCTGCGAATAATGCTGCTGAAACTGCTCCTAAAATAGCGAATACAATACCATATTTATCCATTTTACTCTTTCTCCTTAATCTTGTAATATTTTGTTTTCATATTAAAGGGACTGAACATGCGTCCGCCGCCCCCATAAAACTTACCGAAGAATTCTACATACTGTAGACGATTGGTATGCACGTAGGCACCCAAAGCGTTGATTGCAATATTTAAGGTATGGCCGAATAATACAATGATGATGAAATATACCGGTCCTAGTAATCCCTTCGCCGGCATCGCAGCCATCTTATTGATGACATTACCGATAACACCGGTTGCAAGGCCTAAGGCCAACAGACGGGAATAAGACAATACATCACTCAAATATCCTGTGATACCATACAGGGCATACAGCCCCTTTAAGAATCTCTTGAACGGGTTCTTTGATTCCCGTCCGTTTGTGGCGATGATTGCGACTGCCGAGATTACAGCCAGCGCTGTCATGATTTTAACTACCATCGGTGCAATCGTAACATTGATTCCGAGGATACTTTTGATCATATCCATCGACATCAGTAATACTGTAGAGCTGACAATCAAAGTAAACCAGGTAATCACATCATACAGGATGGACTTCCAGTCCTTCTGTAATAACAACTGATAGAATTTCATACCCAGACCTGTCAGCAGATGGATCAGACCGATCAGCATTGCGAAGGCCAGCATCCTCATCGGTTCATTCACCGGGAAGAACCATAAGGGCGGAATTACCGGATCCATAGTCGTCCTTCCGAAGAAGGTTCTGCCAATCACATCAAAAAGATCTCCGAAATAACTACCGAACATAGCTCCCCAAAATACGGTGGAAATACCACAGAACAAATACATTTTTAGGGTTTTCTTCATAGATGGTTCCATTGTACTCCCGAACTTTATCAGTCCGAACGCACAGCCAACTACCATTAAAAAGCCATAACCGGCATCGGACAACATGAGGCCGAACAGCATGTAATAGAATAGAGACATCACCATGGTCGGATCCACTTCCCCCTTGCCGGGAAGACTATAGCCTGCCAGTACTCCCTCCAAAGGTGCAGAAAAACCGTTATTATTTAATAGAATGGGAACATCCTCATCCTCTGTCGGCTCCTCGTATTCCACGGCTGCATCAAAGTTCGCCATGACTTCATTTTTCAGCTGATCAGCTTCCTTCTTAGGGATGTAGCCGGTGATCACAAAAGTATTCTTGGATTGCAGCAGGCGACCGATGACCTCGTATTTCTCCGACCTCATCGTATCATAGTCCTGCAGGAACAGAAGGTCCTCCTTGTACTCACCAAGAGAGATGATCTCCTTCTCCGCTTCTTTGATTGCCGCTTCTGCCTTGTAAATCAAACCCTTCAAATTCTCCAGCTGCCCCGCCGGTGCATCGTCAAAGGTGATACTGGGTAAAGTAAACTCTTCTTCCCGTAATGCTTCATAAACCTTATCCGCCTGTTCCCTCGTACAGAGTACAAAGATACAGGTCTGCTCCTTGGAGGAGCTAATGATATCAACATTCAGTGGCATAAACTCTGCGAGCTTGCCATAGATTGCATCCAGCTCCCAGGTGTTCGGTAAGGTTCCGATGAAGCTCTTCGTGTACTTGGTTCCCTGAAAGCTCATCGGAATATCAAGGCCCACCCACGGTGTCAGCATCTCCACCTGAAGCTGATATTTAAGGATATCCGCTTTATTTTCCGCTATTACCTTTGTAAGGGCCTGAATTCGGCCTGCGGCTTTTACTACGGAATCATACTTTTCCCTGAAAGCTTCATAAACCTGCAGCGGTACTTCGCTTCTGCCGTTCAGTGCCGATAGCAGAGATTTTGAAGACGGAATATAATGATTTAAAATTTCAACCGCATCTTTTGCTGATGCAATACTTTTATCAAAACCGGATTTTGCAACAGACACATCTGTCTTATGGAACACATTGTCTTCCGGTAATAGATCGCTTACTTCAATGACACCTCTGCGTTGTAAGGCTTCTAAAAGCTGTTTGCGGTCCTTCTTCAGCGCATAGATGATAACACGCTGCATTTGCAGCATTGCCATAACAGGAACACCTCCTTTGCTCTTAATAATAAGTACATTAAATCAAGTTAGTCAGAACAAGTTCGATTGCTGCCTGTTCTTTATTTTTTACTAATTCCTTCATAAAGATAACTTCTTTTTCTGCTTTCTTTTTCGCTTCCTCCAATAATTCCATACTTCGGCGTTCAGCAGCTTTCAGATCATTCTCGGCTTTCGCCTGAGCTTCCTTAATCCTGGTGTCCGCTAAATCCTTTGCCTTCTGCTTCGCATCCGTAAGAAGTGCTTCTCTTTTTGCCGAAGCATCTTTCTCAATTTGTGCCGCTTTTAACTCAGCTTGGCGTACAGCCTGTACTGATTCTAATGCCATATCATCACCTCCAAATCAATATATTGCCAAAAACACGCCTTTTATATTATATATTATTATCTGCGATTATTCAACAACTTATCTATTTTCAAAAGTGTTTTCTTGTTAAAACTGTATAATACATGGTATTTAATTCCATATAATGCTATTTTATTATGCATTTCCTATGAAACGCCTCAAATTATTGGTTAATTATTTATCAATGTTTCATAAATCCCCAAATATGAAGTGCCCTTATCATACACTTATAACGTATAAATGAGCATCTAATTTGTTACTGCGAATAACGATATATTGAATTGATAGATAACAAAAGCCGGATATGTTCCTGGATAACAGCATCATTGCTTCTGTCATCGGCTGGAACAAATCCGGCTTTTGCACCGGAGCAGACGCTCCGGCTGGTTTATGAGTTAGATACTCCCCTCACCTGTGTGATGTAACAATAATAGAAAATGCATCCCGATACCTAAAAGACTATGCTGCTCCCCAGCAGTATAACTTGTTCCGCTTTCGTACCTCCCACAGTACTCCGGCATGGACCCTTCTTACAGCTTCTCGATATGGAGTTGCCATATTCATTTATTTAATTCTTCTGACTGAATTACCGTGTAAAACATTACCTTCAATCACGACTCTTTCGATTATGGTTGCCTTGGGATATTCAATCAAAGTAATCAA
>JAEZHX010000185.1 GCA_023436765.1 Bacillota bacterium | reverse complement strand
CAGCCGGAGTTCTCGGAGTGGTGGGACGGGAGCCGGGCATAGTACCCATCGGAGCAGCCGGAGTCATCGGAGTGGTGGGACGGGAGCCGGGCATAGTGCCCATCGGAGCGGCCGGAGTCATCGGAGTGGTGGGACGGGAGCCGGGCATAGTGCCCATCGGAACAGATGGTGTAGTTCTTTGCGACGGCGTCGTCATTCCCGGTCCGGGAATCCTTGCGCCGGGGGCAGTGTCTGTCGAAGTTCCGGGAGCAACAGGAGCAGCTGGGATGCCCGTAGTCTCTTCCGGTGAAGTTCCATATAAATAAGGCATGTTAGGTGTGGATACAGAACCATTTGTTCCCGGCGTCGGGGTCATATCGGGAGTAACACGGGGAGTAGCAGACGGGACAGAACCCGGAGCAGTACCTGTGGAACCCGGAGTCGTACGGGGAATTGTCCTAGTTGCTGTGCCGGGGGTAGTACCCGGAGTGGTAACAGGAGGAGTACCAGGAGAAGCCGGAGCTGTGGGGGTAGTGGGAGTTGCAGGAGTAGTCCTGGGGGTGGTGCCAGGTGCAGTTGTTCTGCTGTCGGCAGGCATAGCGGTTGATGTGCCCGGAGTCGGACGATTTATGTTAGGGCTTCCTGCCCGGTTATTCGGAGCTGTGGTACCGCCGGGGCTGGTTATAGGTCTTGTGGAGGTGCCGGTATTCGGTACGGTCCCACTATTTATCTGGGAGTTTCTCACCGTTTGACGATATGATTTGGACATATTGTTGTAATGTTGCATTTGAGTGCTCCTATAAACTTTTTATTACCAATATATGCACATAGGAAGCTAATGTGATATACTGAAAAGGCCCAGGGGTTGAATAGTTACTAATGCTTGGTATGAAATTGGATAAAATTAATAATAATTTTATTGTACTATTTACTAAAAAAATATAAAATAGAGGTTGAGTAATCATAATCCCAAAGAATAAAAATATGTTACATCAGGGCAGAGACTAAGAAGGCCGGCAGTAGTGAAGGATGAAATGATGGATCAAAAAATCATACAGGCATTTGAAGATAATTTGAATAATCAATTTACGGGAGCAGTGATCAGCAATTCTACGGATAAGGACAGAGCTGCTAAGCTTAAGCTACGTCCGGTACTGCTTAAGGGAGAACTGCTCTTCCAGGTATCTGAATATATAGGCGAAAAAGTATTCCATCGTAATTATACGAAGGAAGAACTGATACTTAAGCTTCCGGAGTGGTTTGAAGGCTTATTCCGGCAGGCTGAACTTAATACACGATCAGATCGCATTACGATTCTGGTCAGTAAGAAGGGAAAGGCAACCGTAAACAGGAAAAAGGGAATGCCCACAGCTACTAAAATAAAAGCAGAGAATTCTGTACCTGAGTCCGAGGGTGGGCAGGAGCTATATAGTCATAACAAAAAGAAGAACTACATCCTGGAGGAAGGGACCACACTTCCGTTTTTGGTAGATCTGGGGGTTATGACGGAGGATGGCAAGGTTGTTAAGGCTAAGTCAGATAAATTTCGCCAGATCAACCGTTTTCTCGAATTTATCGAGGACATTCTGCCGTACCTGGAGAAAGACAGAGAATTAACTATACTGGATTTCGGCTGCGGTAAATCCTATCTAACCTTTGCGATGTACTACTATCTGAAGGTAATGAAGAATTACCGGATCAATGTGGTCGGGCTGGACTTAAAAACAGATGTGATTAACCATTGCAATGACTTAAGCCATAAGTATGGGTACGATAAGCTTACCTTCCAGCAGGGGAATATAGCTTCCTATGAAGGGAAGGATAAGGTAGATATGGTTGTAACCCTCCATGCATGTGATACGGCTACGGATCATGCGTTATATAAAGCAGTTACCTGGGGAGCGAGAGTGATCCTATCCGTTCCCTGCTGCCAGCATGAACTGAATAGACAAATCCAAAATGAGATTCTGAAGCCGGTTCTTAAATATGGAATTATAAAAGAAAGAATGGCAGCTCTGATTACGGATGCCTTAAGGGCAGAGCTTTTAGAAACGATGGGCTACCGAGTCCAGCTGCTGGAATTTATTGATATGGAACACACCCCCAAAAACATACTGATTCGTGCCGTCAGGCGGGAGGGCCAGGGGAAAAATACAAAGCTGCAGGAGAAGAGACTTAAGGAGTGCATGGACTTCCTTGGGGTAACACCCAGCCTTGAACAGTTAATCCATACCATTAAGTCAGAAGAAGGGAAATAAGGTGCTGAAACAGGTATACCGTATATTGATTTTAATAGGAGTGTTTATCGCCTCTCTCTACTATTTTAGCAGAGATATTAAGGAGGTTGTTTTTGATATCGATAATACGACTGTGATGGAGGAAACAACATTTCCCCTGGTTAACATTAGGGTTGGAAATGAGTTGATTAACAGAATTCACGGTTACAGCAGTAATCTGGATGCGAATATGGTTCGTGAAGGGGTCATCCCTTTGAATGATGACAAGGCTTTTGAAGTAATGATACAGGAAGAAGCATACCATATTAAAAAGCTAAACTATGAGCTTCGGGAATTTAACGGTAACGAATTAATCGAGACGGACTCCGTCAGCGTTTTTGAAGACGAGGACAGCTATAAAACCGCAAAAATTAAGCTAAAGGCCATATTAGAGACAGAGAAGGAATACGCCGTTAAGATATCCCTTGTTACCAGTGACAGCAAAAAAATCTATTATTACCAGAGGGTCAAGCAGCAGAAGGAGGCAGCCCTAAGTGAAAAACTGGAATTTGTAAAGAGCTTTCATAATGCTACTAAGGATAAGGAGACCGCTGGCTGGATCGTAGAAAGGCTTGAAACAGACAACAAGCAGGAAAATACTTCTCTGGCCAGGGTGGACATTCATTCCAACCTGGATTTGGTTACCTGGGGGAATCTGAAACCGGAGTTTCTGACTGAAGTGATTCCGACAATTGTTGAGATCAATTCCAGTTTGGCAACGGTTGTATTGGATTATATGATCCGGGCTGAGATAGCAGGTGCACCAGAAATTTTTGAAGTGAAGGAATTCTACCGGGTTCAGTATACGAACGGCAAGATTTATCTGCTAAATTACGAGCGAACAATGGAGGCAATCTTCGATCCTGCAAGGACCAGTGTTGCTAAGAATCAGCTGAAGCTGGGGATTACTTCGGATACTGAGGTGGACTTCCTAGCAAGCCCGGATAAGAAGAAGCTGGCATTTATCAGAAACAGGGAGCTATGGTTTTATAATCTGGAGGAGAATAAATTGGTTAGGGTGTTCTCTTTCCGCCAGGAGGAGACGGACTATATCCGTGACCTTTATAATCAGCATGACATCCGGATTCTGAATATGGATGCGGAAGGTAACCTTCACTTTATCGTGTACGGCTATATGAACCGGGGACAGTATGAAGGCAAGGTGGGCATTGTACTCTACCGATATATCCGAGCAGAGAACCGGATTGAGGAGAGAGTATATATCCCGGTGGAGGAACCCTATCAGACGCTGAAGGAAAACATGGGTGTATTGGCTTATGTAAGCGCTCTGGATATGTTTTATTTTCATATTTATGGTACTATTTTTTCCTACAATCTGATTACCAGCCAAACGGAAGTTTTGGCAGAGGGGATTGCTCCAAATCAGGTGGTATTTCTTCCGGAGAAGGGATATGTTGCTTGGCAGGGTAACCCGGATCCCAAATTATCGAAGCAAATAAAAATTATGGAGCTGGAGACTGGGCAGCTACAGGTGATTGACGCCTTAACTGGATATAACATCCTGCTCTTGGATATGATAGATTCTAACCTGATCTATGGCTTAGTTGCAGAAGATGACATTACAACAATGATGGACGGCAGGCTGATGGTACCAATGAACACAGTAGAAATTGCTACCTTTGACAGGAAGGTTCTGAAGCATTACAGTAAACCCGGTTACTATGTAACAGAGATTGCTGTAAAGGATAATATCATAGAATTAAGTTGTGTGATGAAGACAACCAGCGGCAATGAGGAGGTATATACCGAAGCTCCTCAGGACTATATCATGAATCAGGTCACGGATGAGAAACAGGTGGTGGAGGTTATCTCCAGGGTAACTGAGGAGGCTTTGACGGAGATGTATCTGACGCTTCCCGAAGGCTTCACCATGTCCGGGGTTCCGGCACGGGAGATAACTGTGAATACGGTTATTACTCAGGATCCCACAGTCCGGCTGCAGTTGCAGGAGCGGGAAGAAAACTTATATTATACTTATGTGGCAGGAGAGCTTATCTCAATTAACAAAAAGGCAGCAGATGCTGTAGCTGAAGCAGATGCCAGAGTAGGCGTGGTACTTAGCAGTAATAACCAGCTGGTATGGGAGCGAATTGCTAAGCCCTCCAAGACATCAATACCTGGCTATGACCAGATGATGATTGAGAAGACCGGGGAGACTCTGAGCAGCAGTATACGGATGCTGATAAAACATTCAGAGAAGGACCCGGGCAACCTATCGGTGAAGGCTAGCACTGTTTATGAGGTTTTGACTGCAAAGATGGAGAAAACCCCGGTTGTACTTATCGGAAGTACATTGGAAGAAGCACTGTATTATATAGCCAAGGGTAGACCGGTTGTTGCAATGACTGACTACAGGAATGCATTTTTGATATATGGATATGATGGATTTAACATCAATGTGGCTGATCCTGCTGAGGGAAAAGTGAGAAAGATCGGATTGCAGGATAGTAAGGAAATGTTTGAAGGAGCAGGAAATGTCTTCATTTCCTACCTTGAATAATATTATAAACATGATAGGAGACATGAAAATGGATGAGAGAATTAAAAAGTTAGCCAGTAATCTTGTGAATTATTCCATGAAGGTGAAGAAGGGTGATAAGGTCTATGTGCACTACATCGGAATGTCTACCCAGGACCTGGCAAGGCAGCTGGTGAAGGAAATATACAAGGTTGGAGGAATACCCTTTGTACACTATACCGATCCGAGGCTCCTGAGAGAGGTTCTTCTGGGTTGCAGTGAGGAACAGATGGCCTTATCGGCGAAAATAGATGCGGCTGAGATGGCTCAGATGGATTGCTATGTTGGTGTACGCGGATCGGATAATGTATCCGAAAATGCTGATATTATAGCAGAAAAGATGAAGTTATATGAAACCTATTACCAAACACCGGTGCATCATGATATCCGTGTGAAGAAGACCAGATGGGTAGTATTGCGTTATCCTAATGCAGCGATGGCTCAGTTGGCCAATATGAGCCAGGAGAGCTTTGAGGATTTCTATTTCAACGTATGTAATCTGGACTACGCCAAGATGGGTAAGGCAATGCTCAATCTGAAGGCATTGATGGAACGTACCGATAAGGTAAGGATTGTCGGGCCGGGGACAGATTTGAGCTTCTCTATCAAAAATATACCTGCGATTCCCTGCGATGGCGGACGGAATATTCCGGATGGTGAGGTATATACTGCTCCTGTAAGAGACAGCGTAAATGGTACCTTAACCTATAATACCCCTGCAGTATTCCAGGGTTTTACCTATGAAAATATCTCTTTCCGCTTTGAAAACGGTAAGATTGTGGAAGCCACAGCGAATGATACCACCAGAATAAACCATGTGCTTGATACGGATGAGGGAGCACGCTACATCGGAGAATTTGCCATCGGTGTTAACCCCTATATCCTGAAACCGATGAAGGATACTTTGTTTGATGAGAAAATCATGGGCTCCTTCCACTTCACACCCGGTAACTGCTATGAAGACCAAGCACCGAACGGCAATCATTCCGCCATCCACTGGGATCTGGTATGCATCCAAACGCCGGAATACGGCGGTGGAGAAATTTATTTTGATGATGTACTAATTCGTAAGAACGGGCGTTTTGTGATTGAGGAACTGGATTGCCTGAACCCCGAAAATTTAGTCTAAGGAGGCATATCCAAGATGAAGCTTCTGACAGCTGCCATACCCTGCTATAATTCTGCCGCCTATATGAATCATGCGATAGAAACGTTGCTTTCCGGCGGGGATGAGATGGATATTATTATTGTAAATGACGGTTCCTCTGATGATACTCAGAGGATCGGAGAGGAGTATCAGGCGAAGTATCCAGGGATCGTCCGTATCATCAACCAGGAGAACGGAGGCCATGGTGAGGCAGTGAATACCGGGTTGGCGAACGCCCAAGGTCTGTATTTTAAGGTAGTGGACAGTGATGACTGGGTGAATGAAGAGGCACTTCACCAGGTAATGGATACTTTAAAGAATCTGATTGCTGATGGCAGCAGCCCGGACCTATTTATATCCAATTATGTTTATGAAAAGGTAGATGCCAAGAAAAAGAAGGTTATTAATTATAACTGGGCGCTTCCAAAGGGACAAATTTTTACATGGGATGAGATTATGCATTTTAAACAGAGCCAGAATATCCTGATGCATTCCTGTATCTACCGCACAAAGTTATTAAAGGATTGTGGAATTCGTCTGCCAAAACATACCTTCTATGTGGATAACATATTTGTTTATCAGCCGCTTCCCTTTGTAAAGACGATGTATTACCTGGATGTGAATCTTTACCGGTATTTTATCGGAAGATCGGATCAATCGGTCAATGAGCAGGTAATGATTAAGAGAATTGACCAACAGCTTAGGATTACAAAGATTATGATAGAATCTCATAATCTGGAACAGATCAAAAGTCTTAAGCTCAGAAATTATATGATCAAATACCTCTCCATGATGATGACCATCTGCTCCGTGTTCCTAATCAAGGAAGGCAGTGAGGAGAGTCTGGGGAAGAAGCAGGACCTTTGGGATTACCTTAAAAGCTATGATAAATGGCTCTATAAGAAGATCCGTTCTCAGATTTTGGGTCGCTCGATGAACCTTCCTGGTAAATTCGGCCGCAAAATTGTAGAGGTGGGTTATAATATTACGAGGAAGATCTATGGTTTCAACTAAAGTATGGTTGATTGCTTCTAATCACAAATTCCAGATACAGAAAAGGGTGCTGCCATACGGCAGCACCCTCTATTTATTAAATTCACCTGATTCAATGCCTAAGCTTGTGGCTCTACTGGGAGGCCTTGGACAGCTCCTGTTGCGACTGCTTTAATATCTTACCCCAGGCTGGAACATAGACAAGAACATACATAAAAATACTGAGTACAATTGCACCGAAGATGTCCAATACGGAATGCTGCTTTAAGAATACGGTGGATAAACAGATGGATACCGTCAGTACAAGAGCGGACCACTGCAGCCATTTGATTTTACGTAAGCGCTCACTCTTATGGATAGCGATCATGGCGCCGATGGAATTATATACATGAATGCTGGGAAAAACATTCGTAGCTGTATCAAATCCGTATAAACGGGATAAAATGTCAAGGAATATATTGTTGCGACCTAAGGAATCAATATCTACCCGGAGTGTATGCCCATTCGGCCAAAGGGTATAGATGACCAGGCAGATGGTCATTCCAATGAATAAAAAGGCGCAGGTCTTATAGAAATCCGACTTCGAAGTCAGGAAAAAGTATGCTACGGTAATAAAGATGAAAATAAACCATAGAAAATAAGGGATAATGAAGATCTCCATAAAGGGAATCAGATCATCCAGCTTCGAATAGATATGGGTAAACTTCGAATCATTCGTTATCGTACGCTCAAGATAAGTAAACCACAGCATATAAACAAAAAAATAAGACAGGATTACTCCGTGCTTATATTTAGCAACCAGATGCTTCATGGCATTTAAAAATTTCATGTATGTCCAGCCTTTCTGTTAATTTATGGTGTAGTGTTTTCCTCGGATCGAAAGGGGAAATCCCAATTCGTTATCTTTTGCTTACATCGCCTTATTGTATCATAAAATATCGGAGATAACAATATACAATACATTACTTTTATTATCAGTATGTAGGGTTACAATACATGTGTTACAAATCTAATAAAAAAACGGAAATAGCTCTTTTGTGTTATATTTAAGTCACCACAACCAAAATACAAAAGAAAGAGAGCATTTCCGTATGGCAAGTATAACAC
>JAEZHX010000140.1 GCA_023436765.1 Bacillota bacterium | reverse complement strand
ATCTGGTTCATCAGGAACATCATGGACATGGATTCCACCAGATTGCCTTCGAAATTACCCGTCAGATAATTCCCTGCCCCCTGTTGGCTGGAGATCACACCCATGATATCCAGAGTCCGGATCGCTTCTCTGACCGAATTTCTGCTGATTCCCAGCATCTCGGAGAGCTCCCTCTCCGCCGGAAGCCTGCCGCCAATCTTAAGGTCTCCCTCCTTGATCTGTTTCTTTATATATTCAATGACCTTCGTATAGGATTTTGTATATACGCCTTTTTCCTCCATAGGTAACTCCTTGTGTATCCTCGGACTGACATTATTCCGATGTATTTATTAGTATTATAACTTAATTTTCAGTTTAATACTATACTTAAAAATATACACCGGTATATATGAAGAGGGATACTTTACTTCTTCATAATTCGCGATATAATAAAGGTAGGAAATGGACCGGATGTTAGTTAAGCAAGACATAACAAAGCTACGAAAATAAAGGAAGAAAGGTCAGGCTCTCTATGTACTATCAGTTGCAGGAGGAAATTACCTCTATCGAATTAAGGGATGTGAATCCTGAGGTGCTCACCCTGGGTGTCATCTCCCTGGAAGAATTGGAACAATGCTACGAACAGTTCGGTTTTGCACACTCCACAGTGTGCGAATGTAAGGATGATTCTCATAATGTCCTTGGTAACCTGGATTCCTACCGTGATTTCCTGTTCGGAGTCATCTTAGGAATTAATGAGCGCCAGATCATCCAAATCCAGGACAGGATCGGAGTTTATATTAAGCAGAACCTGTTATTATTGGTTATCATAGAGGATAAGGATGACAGTACCCGATACCGAATAAACGAGATGCTAGCGCATCTGAACCTCAAGAAGCTTACCCTGGAACGCCTCGTTTACAGCTTCCTGGAACGGTTGATCTATGACGGTTATTCTATTCTGGAGAAGCTTGAGGCTGAGATCAGTGAGCATGAGGACCGGATCAATGACCGTAATCTGGATAAAGATTTTAATGTCCAGATATCAGGCATCAGAAAGGAATTAATGCTGATTGATAGCTACTATCAGCAGCTGATTGCATTTGGAGAAGAGCTGGAGGAGAACAGTTCTGATCTGCTCGCAGAAGAAAATCTGCATTATTTCAGAGTGTTTACTGACAAGGTATCCCGGTTGAGCAATAATACGCGGATGCTTCAGGAGTATTGTGTCCATGTACGCGAGGCATATCATGCCCAACTGGAATACGATTTGAATAAAATTATGAAGATGTTCACGGTAGTTACGACGATCTTCCTGCCGTTAACCCTGATTGTAGGCTGGTACGGAATGAATTTCACGACCATGCCGGAGCTGACCTGGCGATACGGTTATCTGTTTGTCATCATCCTCAGCAGTATCGTGGCCATCATCTGCTTTATCTATTTTAAGAAGAAAAAGTTCATGTAAAGCACAGTTTGCGTCATTCCCAAATAGGAATAGGAGTAAGCTCCCGCATTATAGCTTCATGTAACCATAACCATTGACAATGGCTTCCAGCCTCTGCTTCTCCTTACAGAGCGGACAATCATTGATTTCATAGCTCTGATAGTCCGGAAGATCCTTTGTTTTGTATATGGATTGTACGGGTATATCGTCAATGGATTCCACGGCGGAGAATACTGCGCTGATTCCATTTACCGTTCCTCCATAATATCTGATCCCGTCCATGCTCCGTCTGATTGTATCACCTGTGGTGGCCGATCCAACCAGAAGCAGAATCTGCTTCCCATAGATTGCAGGCTGATAATTCTCCCGGAAGATCATCTGGCCATGGGTATTAAACTCCGGGGATATGATATAGATTGTCTGATGAGCATTCATGGATCGGATTCCTGCTTTCGTCAGCTCCTGTGCCAGAAAGGCACCGATGACCTCACAGCCCTCCAGACATACAATCGTATCAATCACCGTCGTATTTACATATTGCATGGATAACACCCTGGCAGTCTCAGAAGCTTCACTTAACCGGGTCTTAGCCGAGGTGAGGTCAATATACAGATTGATGTGGGAGTGGCTGGTTGCGAAATGTCCCGGTATAACCTTCAGTGATATCTTCTTGTTTTTCGGTGCGTAAATTTTGATCGCTCTGCTCTCCATAATAGCCTCCTTTTCTTTTAATCAATAAAGCTCTGCTCTCCATGTCACTCTATGAAGTGAAAGGGTATTTCCATTCCTTGTATATTACATTATATTCCATTCGGCAAAGGAAATCAATGTTTCCATCGGATATAGACTTGAAAAACAAAAGCAGCTATCCACCTGAAGCTTCCGGTCTCCTCAAGATCGGTACCAGCTTACGACAGAAGATAGCTGCTATATTTTATATTATTTCTGCTTGTTCTGGAAGGCCTTCACAACCAATAGGAAGATGACCGCTCCAAGTACCGAGATGATAATACTCCAGAGATTAAATCCCGTCGCAGGGCCAAGTCCGAAGATTCCGGCCAACCATCCGCCGATGAAGGCTCCGATGATACCCACGATCAGATTCAAACCAGCTCCCATCTGGTCATCCCGCCCTGTAATCTTACTGGCTATCCAGCCGGATAGTCCTCCTAGCACTAACCATGCAAACAGATTACTGATTTCTGGCATAAGAATGCCCCCTTTCTTGATTCTCGTGATGATTAGCTGCTATCTCGCTTGTTATCCTTCACCTTATCCAGCAGCTCATTTGCTTTACTATAGACTCCATCCTTAATATCCGTCAGCTTATCTCCCACCTCTGATTTCATCGCCTGGAGCTTTCCCTTAAATTCCAGCTCCTCTAGGTCCAGTACCTTACCGGCAGCTTCCTTCATCCTACCAACCACTCTGTCCTTACTATTATCCATTCTGCTCATAATGTCCACTACCTCTCATTCGGAAAAGCACGTAATCCACAAAATGTCACATGATTAATATGAGCGAATCTGTCAGCTGCTATTCCTTTTGCGGGCTTTTGCAATAAAAAAAGACTTCCGAGGAAGCCTTTCATAAGCTCAAGCATGGGACAGAACAGGGAATCTTCCCTGTCCGGGTACAGAACTGCTTAATGGGGAATTTCTCTTGACGAAGAAGGTACTGCCCTCTTCCTCGATCGGCTCACAATCGTAGCCTTCCGTATCTGCTGGTGTAAATCCGAGCACTGCCTTCATCGTCTCCCGGTCTATCAGAGATCGGAGGATCTCCTCCGGTACACATTCCTTTGATGAAAATACATCTGTAAGAAAAATCGTATCATTCTCAAACTCTGCAACTGCTGCCAGCTGCAGCTCCTCAAAGTAATAGATGTTCTCCCTCATGAATTTCGTCAGATAGAACATCACAAGTCCGGGATTATCCAGCATGGAGATACCGGCTATCGGTATGGTATCAGATACCAGCTTATAGATCAGCTTAGTGTCCTCAACGGAGTTCATATCCAGCCTCCTGTATGGGAGCTGTTCTCCCGTCTTATGAATCAACTTAGTGTGAACATGTTCCTTCTCAGGAGTGAAGCCGAACTTCGGGTAGAAATTAAGGACGGAATCATTCGCATACAGATAGATCAGTTCTATGTCCGCATATTTCTTAAGAACAAACTCCATCAGCGCTTTGCTCAATCCCTTTCCACGATAGGTCTCCTCCGTCATCACCGTACCGATCTGAAGATAAGTCTTGTATTCCCCATCCACCAGATAATCCAGGGTATTCACAGAGACATTCGCCACCAGCTCATCTTCATGCAAAAGGGAATACGGCCGATACCTGTTCTTCCAATATCCGGACTGATACCAGTCCTCAAAATCAAAGGCATAGGTTTTCCTGGTCAGCTTATTCAAGCCCTGACGGTATTTCTCATTATCTTTATAGTCATAGATCAGCGTATAGCTCTCTCCGTTAATCGTTATTGGTATTTTGTTCATTAGATAATCCTCTCCTTATGTAATTTCGAGTTATATAATCTTATCCGGTTATTGCGGTTATTCATCTATTGTTATTACATATTCCTTAAAGAATATTTTTAAGCTTTAAATCCTTCCTGATTTCTTCAGTTGCACTGCTTACGAAGGCATCCATCTGCTCCTCAGAGAGGTAAGGATAATCCCTATCCAGGTTACTTTCATAGGCATTATAAAAATTCGAAATATACTTAATCTGTCTCTCTATCGCTGTTTCTGAGTAATAA